>NZ_CAAAFR010000043.1:52317-64846 GCF_900634745.1 Protofrankia symbiont of Coriaria ruscifolia | reverse complement strand
GTTGACGGCCATGCCGCCGCCCCTTTGCAACGTCACCATCTCGGCGCCCGGCGCCACGAGGTCGACATAGTCACCGTGCGCCGATCCGGACCACCGGTTGCCCTGCTGGTCGATCGCGCCGACACCGACGACACCGGGATAGGCCGCGGGGTACGGGGTCGGGTTGCGACCGTTCGCGTCGCCCCGGTCACCGACCGCGGCCACCACGGTGACACCCCTGGCCAACGCGTCCGCGACCGCAGCGCGAACCGCCGTGTTGTCGACGTAGACGGCCACGGCGACATCGATGACCTGCGCGCCGCTGGCAGCCGCCCAGGCGATCCCGCGGGCGAGCACCGTCGGGTCCACCTCGGTGGAGCCGAAATGCTGGTCGGCGATGACACGTACGGGCAGGATCGTGACGTTGGGTGCCAGTCCGGCGAACCCGACGTCGTCAACCCGCCGGGCGGCGACCACCCCCGCCACCCGGGTACCAAGGCCGAGGCAGTCGCTGTCCGCCGCGCCGCCACCCGCGACCGCGTCGAACCCGGGGAACACCCGACCGGCCAACTGGGGATGGTTGGCGTCGACGCCGGAGGAGAGCACCGCGACGGTAATACCGCTGCCACGCGTAAAGGGCCAGACACGCTCCGGTGCCAGAAGTTGCTGCGCCCAGGGGACGCCCCGGAAGTCCTGCCCGGGATCGGCACAGTTCTGCTCAGCCGGGACGGCTAACGCGCGAGCCGGCAGGACAAGCAAGATCCACGCTGCAGTGTAAAGGGCTAACGCCCCGACGGTCAGCGCCCGCCTGGTACCGCTCACCGATCGACCTCTCTCCCCGAGCCGTTCTCCGGCTGTCTGAGCGACAAGGAGGGTATGGAGTCGCTCCGGTCCTAGGCTGGCGGGCCACGGCGGCCGTCATCACGAGAGAAACCGGCTTCGCGCAGTTGCCGCTCCATCTCTTACCAGGACTCGTAATCCTCCAGGTCCTTCTCTGTTGGATCCGGCACAACCACTCCTTCCACACAACCGGGCCGACCCGTCTACCGCTCGGCAAACCGGTCGAGAAAATCACCCTTGGCCTGCTGGTCCGGAAGCTCGTCGAACAGCCGCCGCAACCGCTGTGCCTGCTCCCCGGGGCGGGTCGAACGGGTCGAATCCGACCGGTCGTGGCGTTCCATCACCTCGTTACCAGGATTAAGAACATAGCGGCGGATCGCCTCGACCACACGTTCCCTCCGCATCCGCTGCCTCCCCTCCCGCCGCGACCTGGCCGCTCATATGCTCGCAGATCTCGCCCACCATGTTCACCGCAGGATACGGAATCACAATATCCTACTCACGACGGCGGTTTGCGGCTCTGGGGTGCGCGGATGGTCGAGGCTGTAAGCCCCCGCTCAAGCCAGCACATGAAGGCACCATATTCGGCCTTGCGGCTGAGGAACACCTCCATCCCATCGCCGACGGTCATCCGACCGGCCGAGTCGAACGCAATACGCCGCAGGTAGAAGTCGACGAACGGTAGCTGGAGCGCGGCGCTGAGCGTCAGGGCGTCGTGCTGCATGGAACCCGGGTGGTACCTCGCAAACCACTGGTCGAAATGGGCCCGCAGCACCTGAGCCCACCCGGGTGCCTCCGGCGAGGCAAACCACCGGTAAAGCCCGGATTGCTCGTCGAGCTCGATCTCCGCCGAGAACGTGACATCGGAGGTGACAAGCTCCGGCCTGGAAAGAACTGCGAGCGCATCACGCGCAGCCCTCGGATCAAGCCGGATATTGTGTTCGGCGCGGGACGGATCGCGGTACTTGACCGCGCCGCCCATCTGGGTTACGACAAGGGTATGGGCCAGATGCGGTCGGACGTCCAGCACGTCCGCAAGATTCGACAACGGCCCCATCCCAACCCACCGGACCAAGCCGCCGGCAGCGCACACCGCCTCCACCATCCGCAGCACATCAGTACGCGTGCTGGCCACAGAGTCCGGTACGAGACCCGAAGCCGTGAAGTAGGCTGCCTCGCGAAGTTGCCGTCCGGCGACCACAGCGACATCCGGCCGTCCGCACAGATCAAGCAGGTACCGGGCAAACCGCGCTCGTTCCCCACCAACCTCGTCCGTGGTCACGACCAGCTTCAGCTCCGGCACGGTCAACGCCGCGACCACCACAGCGACAGCATCATCCGGATCCCCGCCTATATCGGTGTCAACAATGATCGGCCGGTCCGTCAACGACGGCGGCACAGGACCACCGGCACGCAGCAACTCGGCGTGAATACCCAGGCCCAAATCCGCGTACCGTTCGGCACGCGCGGCCAACTCCTCACGCTCCGCTTCCACTCGATCCCACTCGCTCTGCGCCACTGCTGCGCCCCTCGCCTTGTAGGTCATGGCTGACCCGCCTGCAACGAGTCAACGAATGCCTTCCGTTCATCCAACGTAGGAAGTCGATCGTACCGATGCCACGCATCAAGGATCTGCTCGGGAGTGAGGTCAGAGCGCTGCAATAGATCTGCTAGCCGTGCCACAACAGCCTTGTCAGCCCGACGTACGAAGGAGTCCATAACTTCGCTGAAAACAGGGTCCGCCCGTCCAGAACTGGCTATCCAGTCGCGGATCTGGTCGCGGAACCGATGCGATCCACGGTTGAGTTCCCCGAGCCAGTCGCCGCCGGATTCGCGGACGACAACAATGCGTTCAGCGAAGTCGAGCACTGCAATAAGGTTGATATCCTTCACCGCTTCCCGAACGAACGGGTCAGTGAATGGCGGCGCGACTTTGGCGGGATTGAGTCCCTTGAGCAGATCCTGCTCGAGATGTTGTGGCCGTTGCAGCGGTACACCCTCCGGGCCAAACCCTCGCGGGCTACCGAGACTGCCGTGCAGCGTCTCCTCGATGCTTCCGATCGCGTCCTGATGCGAGAACGTGAGGGCGGGATCATTGGGCAGGGCCGACACTGGGCGGCCGCTGTTACTGTCCGGCACGCGAAGGTCCACGGCGTAACCCACCTTGTTTCCCAGGTGTGGATCGAGCGGCGACTCTCCGAAGAACGCGTAGCGGCCGGTGAATGATGTCTCCGGGTAGAGCGCGGCCAACAGTTCCTGCACGGTGCCCTTGTAACTCGTGTCGATAAGGACTACCTGACTGCCCTCCTCCCCCACCGGGATCCCTCGGCTCTGCAGGTATTTGGTCAGCCGGGCGCGAGCGCCTGGAATGTCGGCCGGATCGACTTTCCCAGTGGCCTGCCGGAAATCGGATAGCTGCGGATAGCTGGCCCCAAGGTTATGTTCGGCGTCCAGGACGGCTGACTCCACGAGCGCCCTGGAGAGTACGACCTCCTTACCGTGCGCGTGGAAGAAGTCTGGGTCGAGGCGCTCGAGGGCGACCGCAAGGCTATGTCCGTCGCGTCCCACAAAGACGACAACGGTCTTTGGGTCGCGAGCTACGTCCATGCTTATATCGATGAGCATACGCCGTGCGATATCGACGATGAACGGCGCAGTGTATTCATACGCGACACGATACGCCTTAGCCAGCGCGTCCAGCGCCGTGGAATCGGAGATACCCAACCGCTCAGCCATAATGTCAACGGCCGGCGGATGATGTCCAGAATGCCCTGGCATGCCGGCGGCGTCCGGGTCGGAGGTGTGCTCATTCGGGTCTGCCCGCTCCTCGTCGATGCGAGGTCCACCATCGTGACCAGGCTCTCCGGCGGACGACGTATCGGGAGCCCGCGACTGTGTGTCAGGAGCCGGCGGCACATCACGAATCGGCGAGGCTGGCGGCAATGCGTCACGCAGGGCCGGGAACGAGAGCTCACCCTGACGTTGCCGCACCCCGTCGAGGTCCAGACCGTGCGTATCGACGATGTGCCGCGTGATCGGTCCATGGAGGTTGCCGTGCTGGCGCTCGGCGGGCACCGGAGGCGTTGCGTCCATGATGGCTGAACGGGCCTGCGCCACGATGCTCTCCGGGGCGAGCTCCGGGTGCCGGGCGAGGATGCCGTCGAATTCGCCGCGCAACCGCTGCGGGATGTACTTGTCCAGCACCATGTCCCGGAGCTGCTCGGGAGTCATGGCGGCCAGCTCGCGGTACCCGTCGGAGTTCGGGATCCGCGGATCACCGGTGGGGTCGAGCGAGCGGTGGCCGGCCAGGCCACGGAGGAACTCCTGCTGGACGGCGAAGCCCTGGTACTCCCGCTCGAACGTGATCATGGCCTGTGCCTCGGCCGCCGCGTCCGGATGGACCCGCGCGTCGATCTGCCGCCCGAGTATGCCCCGGTTGGGCTGCAGCGCGTGCATGCTCTCATGCACAACGGTGGCCGCGACCCCGCTGATCGACCTCAGGCCATCCCCCGTCCGGAGGTTGATGAACGTGGCGCCGAGGTCCGGCGAGTAGAACCCGCGTGGGGCGCCCACGGTGACCTGCCGCACGATGTCCGGTGTCACCGCGCCGTCGGGAAGCAGCGCCTGCACGGAGTCCATCTCCATCGGGATGGTCCGCTCGAACGTGCGCACCGCGTGCGCCTCGAACTCCGGACCCAGCACGTCGCCGATCTTCGCGATCGCGATGGCCTGGTCGATCGGGTGGAACCGGCCGGTCGCCGGGTCGATGCCCATCGCCCGGTTCGCCATCTCCACCGAGTTGAGCGGGTCGACGCCGTCGAGGTCCCGCCAGCCCGGGTCGGCGAACTCACCGTTGCGGCCGAAGTCGCGCCAGTTGCGGTACCGGTCGGAGTACTCGGTGACCGCCTCGCTCAGCTCGCGTACCCGCTCGACCGCTCCGCGCACGTCGCCGGTGGTGCGCGCGTGTTCCGCCGCCGCCTGCAGGGAGTCCGCCACCCGGCCGACCGACTCCAGGTCGCGGATGCGGGCCTCGACGGTGTGCTCCGGGTACCGAGCGAGCAAGTTGTCCCTGGCCCGATCGATCAGCTCATGCGTCTGCCGGGGCAGGTCGGCGCCGGTACGGGTGGCATGCGGCGAGAAGTTCGCGCTGGGCGCCAGCTCCGACTCGGCTACGCCGTGTAGGAACCCTTCGCCGGCCAGACGGATGGAGGCGCCCGTGGCGGCATCCGGGTTGAGGCCATGC
Source organism: Protofrankia symbiont of Coriaria ruscifolia (assembly GCF_900634745.1). Taxonomy (NCBI): domain Bacteria; kingdom Bacillati; phylum Actinomycetota; class Actinomycetes; order Frankiales; family Frankiaceae; genus Protofrankia; species Protofrankia symbiont of Coriaria ruscifolia. The sequence goes on along the minus strand of NZ_CAAAFR010000043.1, from coordinate 59,784 downwards.
TCATCGTGCGCCTGCTCCTCATGAGCGACCCGTTCGTCCGCGAAACGCCGCCCACCGTCGCGGCCGGTCGCCTCGGCTTCGACACGCTGCGGCACTTCGGTCGGATGCACGTCGGTCGGATGCACGTCGGCCGGTACCGGTGAGCGCTCCGGGGCGGCCGCCCCATCGCGTGGCACCGGCTCGGTCGTGGTGGACGGGTCGCGCGGGGCCCGAGGGGCCTGGGCCTCCCCCCGCAGTTCGCGGAACTTCGCCTCAATGCCGGCCGCGTCCAGCGGACGGCGGTTGCCGGCCGCGTCGACGTGCGTGAAGTGCTGCTCGAGGTAGTTGCGCAGCCGGTCGCCGTACGGGTTGAGGGTCTCCGGGCGAGCGTCCAGCCCGCGCTGGATCAGGTCCGGGGTGAGCCCCGGACCGCTCCGGTCGGTGGCGCCGTGCACGCCGTCCGGCGCCGGGCCGACCTGGTCGGCGACCGCCCGCCCGTAGTGCTGCTCGAAGCGAAGCTCGGCCCGCTTCTTGAACTCCCACCACTTGGCGTCATCGCGGTGAGCGGCATCGTCGCGGACGGTGTCCGGGGGTGGTGGCTGACTGTCCGCTCGCACGGCGTCCGGCCGACCGCTCGGGGTGGTGTCCGGGCGGACCGTCGTGTGCTCACCGCCCGCGTGAACCGGATCTCCCTGCGGTCCCCCGTCCACCGCGGGCCTGATGTCTACTGTGGACGTACCGTCCTGGGTGGGCCGGCCGTCCGGCACCGCGGGCGTACCGTCCGCTGGCGGCCCGCCGTCCACCACCCGCGCACCCTCTATCGGCGATGTGGCCTCCGCTCGCAGCGGACCCTCCACCCGCGCTCCGGTCCCTGACGCGTCGACCGGCTGTCCCGGCTTGCCGTGACCGGACGCCACCGGAGCCTGGGACTGGTGAGCCGACTCCACCCGGATCGAGCCCGGCTCGGCCAGCCGTGTCGCCGTGCTCTCGCCGACACGCCCGTGTGTGATCGTATTGGTCACGGTCGGCGACGTGGACACGCGGGCGCCGGCCGGGCCGGTCCGTGTCGCGCCGTCGGTCATGACGCGAGGGTCGGCCAGGTGAGTCGGGGAGAACGCCGGGGTGCCCTCCCCCGGGGACGTCGCGTGCGCCGGAGACGTCGCGTGCGCCTTTTCCCCGAGCGGGCTCAAGCCGTGTGCGCCGCTCTCGCCGGCGGCGAGGACCGGGGCATGCGCGCCGAACAGGTCACGCTCCCCCATCCGCACGTCCGCCGCCGCCAGGCCCGGGCTCCCGCCGCGCCCGTACCGGGAGAAGTCCATCATCATCATTCCGAGCAGCGCGGCCGGGGTCACGGCGTGCCACAGGCCGTCGCGGGTCATCCCACTCCACAGACCGTTCCGCTGCGCCCAGTCCTTCCCCTCCTGCCCGAACACACCGAAGATCGCCTTGTCCCGAAGCATCTGCAGAGCGTTGTCGGCGGTCTGCCCGGCCCCGAACGCCACCGCCGCGGCGACGCGGGAGTGGATGCCGAACATCAGCGGGCCGCCGATCGAGCCGGCGACGAAGCTGTCCGCCACCTCCTGCAGGAACCGGCCGGCGAAGTCCTCGGTGAACGGGTCGTGCCCTTCGGCCGCCTGGATCAGGGTGATCACAGTCTTGGTACCCGCGGTGAAACCGGCGTAGATGAGCCCGCCTTTCAGCGCGGTCGCCGCGACTCCGCGGAAGCCGCCCTGGATGAACCGTTGGACGCCAGCCCTGATGGTCTGCTGCCACATCTTGGTGAGCAGCTCCCGCATGATGAAGGTGATCGAGGTGCGGCCCAGCTCCATCTGCGACGCGCCGATCGCGGCGCCGATGCCGGTCCATGCCGTGATGATCGCCTGTACCAGGGCGACCGCCACCATGATGAGGTTGATGATCGCCATGTACACGGAGGACTCGATCTCGAGCGCCTTGCCGTGCACCATCTCCTGCATGGCGGCGACCGCCTGGGTCATGGACGAGGTCTCGTCGAAGTACGCCTGGAGCTGTTGACGCGCCACCTGAGCGGCGCCGTCTCCCTGCCACACGTCGAGGTCCCGGAGATAGGTCTGGATCTCCTCCAGGTGGTCCTGATAGAGGTTCGCGGCGTCGCCGTAGGCGTCGGCGAGATCGAAGAGTCGCTCGTGGCGCGCTTCCGGCCACATCAGGATCATCTCCACGAAAAAGTTTCCGGCGCCCGGAATCCACTCGTCGAGACTCTGGAAGAAGCTGCGCAGTTGTTCTATGGCGTCGTCGACACTGCCCACCTGTCACCTTCCCTCGGTGCTACGCGACACCGCGCTCAGATGTGCTCCAGCCGTTCCGCGACGTACTCACGTGCCCACCGCGCCGGGCGCCCATCACCGCCCGTCACCCGCCAACGCAGAATGTCCAGTGCCCGCAGCCCGGTCAGGTAGTAATGACAGGAGAAGAACTCCAGCACCACGTCACCACCCTCCCGGCGGATCACCGGCGGGGCCACCAGCTTCGCGTTCGCCCACGGATAATCCGCCGCGAACGAGTCGACGTCCCGGATCAGCTCACCCGCCCGGTGCAGCGTCGTCGCCGAGTAAGGCACCACGACCGGCCCGTCGATCGCTTTGACCGAGTACAGCTCGCTCAACAACTCGGCATAGGCCAACGGCTCCAGGTCCACGGCCAGCCGCCGACCCAGCTCCCGCATCGTCGCCACCTCGTTGAGGAACAACACCTCATCGGTACCGGCGACGACGAGCCCATACGTGGCAGAGGTGTTGTCGATGAACGAGCGATCCGCGACCACCCGCACCGCGCCGTCGACCCACGGCTCTCGGGCGATCAGCCAGTCCGCCGGCCGCGCCTCGTAGCGGTGACTGCCCACGTAGAAGACGACGGCGTCCGGCCAGTCGCGCCGGGAGTCGATCCCCTCTCCTGGCTGGAGCACATGGCGCCGCAGCGCGGCAACAACCCGATCCGCGTCCACGGACTAGGCGTCATTCGCCGTGGTGATGTCGCTCGCATTCTGCACGTCGGTGCCCTGGTACTCGGTCATCGCGAGCACCGTGCCGTCGCCCACCCGCGTCAGGAGATCACCGGCGTTCGACATGCCGTCCCGGACGCTGTCCCGCAGCGGCTGGTCGGTGCCCTCGGGCGTGTAGTTGTAGGTGTGCTCGAAGCCCTCGCCGAAGTGGTCGGCACCCCACGGGCGCTCCGCATCGATCGCGTTGATGTCGGCGAGCGGACCCTGCACCTTGGTCTTGAAGGTCTGCGCCATCGAACGCAGCAGCGCGCCGGTGGCACTCACCTCGTTGGGGTCTCCGTCGACGTCAAGAAATGTACTCATCGCCATCCTCCTTCTTAAGCACCCGGGGCAGGTCGGCGTCGTGGCTCTCCAGCATCAGGTCGAAGTCGGTCGGCCCGATCATGCCCAGACCCCGGTCCCTCGGCATGGCCCGGTCGAGGATCTCCTTGGTCTTCCGGTTGGCCTCCTCGACCGCGGCGCGCGCGGTCGACAAGATCGACGCCGACAGGGCCTTGGAGTTGGGCGTGCGGTACACCCGAGGATCGATCTCGATGTCGACGAGCTGACCGCGCGGGCCCACCACGATCCTGACTAGTCGATCATCGGACCACGCGGTGCCGGTGACCTCAAGGGCGTCTTGCCGCGCTTGCGCGGCATTGTCCAATGTGTGGCGTAGGTCGTCGATCATCGAATTGAGGGCCGACCACTGCGGACGCTCCACCGCCTTCACCTCCCTGTGGCTTGTGTACGGCGCTCGCCTGAAGCCTGTTCGGATATATAGACGACCTCCGCACCCGCCGGCATCAGCCCTGGCCACGCAGAATATCGCCAATATGACCCGGAATCGGTGCCGCCGGCTCCGGAGGATCCGCCGCTGGTGAGGGCCCAGCCGACGATGACTCCGCCCGCAGCCGGTGCGCCAGTGCCGTCGCATGGGCCAGGAGCCCCGGTACCCGATCACCGTCGATCGAGAAGCCGATGGGCGAGCCGGGGTTGACGGCCAGCCGATGGTCCGCGCCGGGCCAGCGCCGCAGCACCGCCACGAGGTCGAGGTTCACCGTCGGTACGTCGATCCCGAACTCGCCCAGGTACTCCACGCACCGTCGCGGCGAGGTGAAGACCGGCACCATCCACGCCCCCTCGACCTCCACCGCCCGCGTCGGCACGATCACGTGCGAGGTCACCAGCACGTCGAGGAGCACATCGCCGTCCAGCGCGGCCAGCGCGTCGCGGAGCAGGCGTTCCACCTCGTTGGCCGGGACGAAGGACGCCAACGCGTCCATGGCGGGCAGGAGCGTCGGCACCTCCTCCGGCGGCACCAGTACCCCGATCGGGGTGGCCGGGTTCACCGCCAGCCCCCACGGCTCCGGGCCCAGGTCCGGCCAGGTCCGAACCAGCTCGGGCAGGGTGGTCTGTCGCCAGCCGTCCGCGTCGACCACCCGGAGCAGCGCCTCCGCCGAAGTGAACACCAGCAGGTACGGCACGCCGTCGCGTCCCTTGGTGAGCAGTCGCTGCCCGCCACCCGGGACATCCGGAAAGCCCGGCAGGTACAGCGGTACGACCGCGACGATGCCCAGTACCTCGGCCAGGTCCCCGGCGTCCACCGCAGCGAGCAGTCGCCGCTCCACGTCGTTCACGGGCGCCCAGGAGGTCACCGGCATCACCGGGCCTCGAACAGGGCCGTCAACGAGTCCGGCCGCGACGGTGTACGCGGCTGCCACGGCGCCTTCATCCGCGCCGGCAGACCCGCCCCGACCGCCTCGTCGCATACCTGGGTGACCCGACCCGCGGCGGCCCACTCCGCGGCGATCCGAAGCAGCGGCCGGGCGGGCCGGGCGAGCGACGCCCACAGGTCGTCGATGTCGTCCGCGCAGCGGTGCAGCAGGTGGGCACAGATGTAGTCGGCGCCGAACGCGTTCCGGTCGCGCGGATCGTCGTCATCCCAGTACCAGATCGAGTCGACGTCGCCGCCCGAGATCTTGACCGCGAACAGGCCACCCTGTACATACCCGATAGGTAGGAAGTCCAGCGTCAGCCGGTCCCGCACCCACTCCGCCGCGTAGGAGACGTCCTGGTGCTGATCGGTCCGGGCGACCCCGAACAGGGGCTGGTCGGCCACGAACCCGTACCCGGGCAGCACGCCCGGTGCCGCCGGACCCGCACCGTTGGTCTCGGCCAGGAAGCGCCGGTACCGGGGCGGGAGCGGCCAACCGAACAGCCGTTCGAGCACGTCGAGCACGTCATCGGGTACCGGCTCGGCCGGACCGTGGCCGACCGGCGCGGGCTCGGCGTCGAGCCGGAGCCCCCGCCCGGTGGTGGGCAGCGCGCGTACCCCACCAGCATGCCGGTACGAGCCGTGCAGCTCGATCGGTACCAGGGCGAGCTGGCGCCCGGGCCTGCCGTGGGGCCCGAGGTGTGCCCAGCACCAGCCCGGCGGCGTGGCGAGGGCCGCGTCCTCCGCCGGCCCGCCACCAGCCAGCCACAGCCGGTCGCCGTCGGGCCCGGCCGCGGCGCGGGCCATCGCCACGTTGGCGGCGAGCACGTCCACCACCCGTACCTCATCGAGGGTGAGCCCGGGCTCCGGGTGCGGCAGGTCGACCATTGCCCGCGCGCACAGCGCCCAGTCAGGGTAGCCCTGCGGTGTCACGAGCACGCCGTCGCGGTACCGGATCCGCAGCGTCGGCGATCCCGGATGGACGATGCTCAGCGCGAGGTGGGCGCCCGGGGGGATGGTCGGACCGGGGTAGGTCATGGCGCAAGCCGCATGAAAGTGGCGTTGGCAACCTGGCCGAGCCGGGCCGGCACATCAGCGGGCAGCCGATGCCGGTCGTTCACCGTCTCGCAGAGAATCTTGAGCACGAGGTTCCCATGGGACGTGGTCAGCTCGACCTTGTTCTTGTCGCCGACCCAGTACGCTGCCGAACCCACGCCCGGAACGTCGGTGGGAGTGCCCTTCGCCAGCCTGCGGCCGGTGTCGACAAACCTCTCGGCCCACGTCGCGTCGCGTAGTAGCTCGGCGTTGACGCTGAAGCTGACGGCCATCGTCGGAGTAGCCCGCGAGGTCGCGCACAGCCCGGGCGCGTCCGTGATGGGCTGACCACCGCCGATGGGGAAGATCTCCTTGAGCGCGGTGTCGTCGACCGCCTCGCACAGCTTTTTCGGCAGGGCGTAGGGAACGCCGGCGTCAGTCGCGGACGGCTTCGGCGAAGGCGCGACCGTCCCGGACCCGGTCGGGGTCGGCGGCGGGCCGCCGGTCGACTCCGACCGGGTACAGCCGGCCGCCCCGGCGACGAGCAGCGCGGCGAAGAATGCCGCGCCGGACCGCGTCAGCCTGGCCATGTCCGCCCCATCACCCGTCATGTACCGAGGGTCGGTTTGGGCTCAGTCGCCGGGGCCGGCTGCCGCACCGGCGCGCTGTCAACCACGCCCCCACCAGGGGTTGCAACCGTCCAGGCATCCTCCCGGTTCAGCAGCTCCTGGATCTTGTCGAACTCCTCGTCCGCAGTGGAGACCGGTGGCTCCTCCTGGGCCTTCCTGCGGGCGGAGATCTCCCCCTGGTATCCGGCCGGTCCCGCGGCCCCGGTACCGCGGACAACGCCGGCGGACGACGCGGCCGGCTGCGGGGCACCCGACGCGAGCCGCGCCGGCCGCCCCACCACGGGATTGGTCGTAGCCCGGGCCGGTGGGGCGAAGTCGCCCTCGGCAGGCGTCGGAGACAGCGGCGGACGGACCGGCGGGGCGGTCTCCGGGCGGGCGGGGCGTGGGCGGTTGAGCACCGGCGAGGCCGCGTCCGCGCGCGGCGGCGCCTGCGGGGTGCCCCTCCGCGGGGCGCCCGGCGCCTGCGGGGTGCCCGCCTGCGGTCCCCGCAGTACCGGCGACGACGGCGTGCTGGGCGGGGTGGTGAACTGTTCCGTCGCAGGGCCGACGCCACGCGGCGTACCAGGGGTCTGGGGCGCTGACTCGCCGGGCCCACGCCTGCCGTGCGGAGTGGCCGGTGCGTTCTGTCCGGAACCCCGCCCCTTGATCTGCGGCGGCGGAGCCGGCGGGGTCCGGCCCGCCTGAGGCGAGGACGGCGGCAGGCCCTCCGCGGAGACCGATCCCGCACCGGTACGCAGGACTCCAGCGACCCCTTTGCTCGGCAGGTTGCTGAACAGACGGTTGACGGCCGCCCCGGCCGCCCCGGCCGGGGCGGCCGGGGCGGCCGGGGCGAGGCCGGTCCGCACGCCGGGCGTGCCCGTACCGCCGAGCTGACCAGTGGGCACGACCGGCACGGCCGGGACCACGCCCGTGGGTGCCGTAGTCGAGATGTCGATGTTCGGTACCGTCGCATCCGGCGGGCTGGCGTTCGACGTGCTCGGCGTCGTGATGTCGGGTCCGGCCAGGTCGGGCTTTGTGAGGTTCTGCGCGCTGATGTTCTGCACGCTGAGGTTCTGCGCGCTGAGGTTCTGCACGCTGAGGTTCTGCAC
>NZ_CAAAFR010000043.1:0-52292 GCF_900634745.1 Protofrankia symbiont of Coriaria ruscifolia | reverse complement strand
CTGAGGTTCTGCGCGCTGAGGTTCTGCACGCTGAGGTTCTGCACGCTGAGGTTCTGCACGCTGAGGTTCTGCACGCTGAGGTTCTGCACGCTGAGGTTCTGCACGCTGAGGTTCTGCGCGCTGAGGTTCTGCGCGCTGATGCTGGGCGTGCTGATGTTCGGTGCCGTGACCCTCGGTGCCGTGACGTTCGGCACGGTGATGTTCGGCACGCCGAACTGGGCTGCGCGGTACTGGGCAATGAACTTCGGGTTCTCCCGGACCGCGTCGCTCGGGCCCTCATATACCTCGCCGCGACCACCGGCGAGCTCCTCGCCCATGATCTGCCAGTACTCCCGGGCCATCTCCCACTGGATCTTCTGCGCCCTCTCGTTCCACATGTTCGACATCGTGCGGAGATAGTCGACGTAGCTTTCCTTCTCGTGCGTGGGACCGTTCTCGAGCGTGTCCAGCGTCTGCGGTCTGTCCTGGAAGTAGTAGGCGTTGCCGTGCCGCTCCCACCAGTCGTGTGACGCCTGCACCATCGCGCCCTCGTACTGCTTCCACAGCTCGTCCATCTTGGACTTGTGCCTGGTGATGGCGTAGGACAACGACCACGTCCCGATCCAGTTCTTCACGGCGGCGTTTCGCCAGTCATCCAGCGACTTGAGCGTGGCACCGGGACCGCGCCTGAGAAAGCTGTCCGCACCTGCGCCGGTCCAGCCGTCCCTGTTGCCGGGCGAGCCGTCGCCACCGTGCTTGAGGCCGTTCGCGGCCTTCAGCACCCGCCCGATCAGGTCATCAATAACTAGGACGACCTTGTACCACTGCTCGCCGAGCTGGTAGACCACACCGGCGTCCTGCGCCATGATCCGCTTGTAGATCCGCTCAATGGTGTCATTCTTGTACGCCGCGTTCTCGGCGTCCTGGTTGTTGAAATGCGGGTCGTCCCAATTGACCGTGGGCTCGATGTACTGGCCGCTGTCAACCGGCGGGTAGTAGCGGATGTCCTCGCCCATACGGGCAGCCATCCGCCATGCCTCCATGAGCCGATCGTTGCCGGATGTCGTGTACCCGAAGTATGCTCCGTCGTCCCCCATGACATAATCCTCAATATCCAGGGCCCCATGCTTGGACATACTGGTCTGAGCCTGAAGTATCGGTCTCCTGCTCGGCCTGCTCCACCGGGCCGGCAGTGGACGAATCCGAGTTGTGGTCGCCCGGCTCGATCGTCACCGGCTTGGAGTCCACCGCGGCGCCGGGCTTGCCGTTCGTGGTCGTGGTCGTGGTGTTGGTGACGGTGACGCCACCATCGGAGCCGGTGACCGTCTTCGTCGTGGAGGAGCTGCCGTTCTGGCTGTCACCACGGGTGACCGTGGCGACCTGCACCTGCGAGCCGCCGAAGGCGTAGCTCTCCTCAGTCGTCTTCTGAAGCTCCTTGTCGTCCGCCCCGAAGATCGTGGTCTCCTTCACCGTCACGAGCTCGCCCGCGGCGTTGGTCTTCGTGTAGCTCGCGATCATCCTCTTGGAGTCGTCTCCGAACGTGTAGACGACAACACCGCCGGACGGATGGTCCGCCTTGGCAAAGCGCTCGTCACCTGTGAGGGCTGTCGCGTTCGAGCCGCTCTGCTCGGCAAGCTTCTGCTGATATTCCGCCCAGGTCTCCACCGGCCGGAAACCAGCGGGCGGCCGCGCGTTGGGGTCGGAGAACACGAACGCAACGTCGTCGAGGTCGGCCGCGTTCTCATTGTCACCGTTCTCGTACACCTCCGCGATGACCGCGGCGGCAGAGCCGATGTTGCGGATGCCCTGCAGCACATCCGTCATGAAGTGCTGGAAGTCGCTCTGCCGCTGCTGCATAAGCCGCGCGGCCTGCGCGCCCTCAGGAAAGACGCCGACGTCGGCGGCTGGCTTCGCCAGGCCATTCTGGATCATCAACGTTAACGCCGAGACCTCCATGGTCGCCGGCCCGGCGGCGGCCAACTGGATCTTGTTCATCTCATCGTAGTAACCGACGAGATCGTTGACATTGACCGTGACCTCGGGACCGTCGAAGTGCTCGTAGTCCGACGGCGCCCCGCCGCCACCCCCATCACGCACCATTCACTTCCCCAACCGACCGTGATGTCGTCTTTCCAAGGTACGGCGCGTCCAGGTACAGGCGTCGAGCCTCCACCTGGACGCGATCGGCGAACCTACATGTTGGCCGCAATCTGGTTGTCAAGCTGCTGCATGCGCTCCGCGGACGCGCCGAGCTTCACGCCGACCCGGCCAAGCGCTGTCTTGATCTCCGCGGCGCCCTGGTTCCATTTCGTCCGGGCCTCGTCGCAGGCTGTACCGGCGGCACCGGTCCAGTCCTGGGCGAAGAGCCGGGTGAAGTCCGTGTAGAGTTCCTGCAGCGAGCCGTCCATGGTCCCCTCGAACGTACCGATGGCCGCCGCGACGTCCCCGATAGCGCCGAAGTTGTAGGTGATGCTGCCGTCCGCGCCGTAGCTCGGTCCACTCATTGATATGCCTACCTTTCGGAAGTCTCGTCGCGGACCCGGTCAGCCGCGGAGGACACTCATGACGGAGCTGTCGCCGGTGGCGGCCGCGGCAGCACGGATCTCTTGAGCCGCGTCGTCGTCGTGCACGCCATACTGCGACGAGGCACTGCTCATCTTGCCGGCAAGCTCATCCAGCGCGTTCAAGATCTTCGTCAATCCCTCATTGAGCTGGAACGACACGTCCTGCAGTGCGACGTTCGCTCGCCCGGCCATGCCGGCACCGCTCAGCGCCTGGATCCGGTCGATGAGTTGTGCCATGCCACTCGCGATGCTCTGGCCGGTCTCCTCGCACTTCGACGCCATCGAGTTGAGTTGCGCCTGGGTCGCGTGAACCTGACCCATCCCCGGAGTACCCGTCATGGTTTTCACCCCGCTCCTGTGTTGTGCCCCCCGCGAGGAGCCTCCCCTGGTAAGCGCACGCAGGTCATGCGCCACGTCTCGTGACCTGGCGGTCGCGTCCAGCGTATGCCGTAACGCACAATACGAACAAAACTCATAGCAGATACCCGCCGATAGCCGGGCCCTTACCCCATGATCTCCCTCGCCCGCCTCACGAACTCCGGCTCCAGTTCCCGCGAGCGACCGGCGGTTATCGGAGTCAGCACCGTCGAACACGAAATCGGCCTCGTCGATGCCGGACCGCTGCTGCCACTCGTCGTGCGGGCGGGTCGGGCGCCATCAGTTTGCGCCACCGTTCCGGTCCAGATCCAATACGATGTCTTCTCGATTCGGCCGGCGCAGCTCCCCGCCTACCGGGTGGCGGCGAGCAGGTCGTCGAGCACGAGCGTACGGAGGTCGTCGCGGCCGGGCACCCGGCCCAGCGCCCGCAACCGGCCGGACTGCGCCTTGCGCATGCCCTCCAACAGTTTGCGCGCCTCGCGCGCGTTGCCGAAGTTCTGGTCGCGTTCAATCTGGCTGAACCACTCGAAGAGAGCGTCGTCGACGCCTGATGCGAGCATGTAGTCGTCGTTCCGTGCGATGCGGTCGGCGATGAGCACCAGTTCCTGCGGCGAGTAGTTCTCGAACTCCAGTGTCTTGGCGAACCTGGAGGCGAGACCGGCATTGGCGTCCAGGAAGTCCGCCATTTCGGCGGTGTAGCCAGCCACGATTACGGCCACCTGGTCACGGTGGTCCTCCATGAGCTTGACGAGCGTGTCGATGGCCTCCTGACCGAAGTCGGCACTGGCGCCGCTGGAGCGCGACAGAGTGTATGCCTCGTCGATGAACAGGACGCCGCCCATGGCCTCCTCAAAAACCGACGTGGTCTTCTCGGCGGTGTGACCGATGTACTGGCCGACCAGGTCCCGCCGGGCAACCTCCTTGAACTTGCCGTTGGGCAGCACCCCCAGTGCCTTGAGCAGCTGGCCGTAGAGTCGGGCGACCGTGGTCTTGCCGGTGCCCGGGGCGCCGGTGAAGACGAGGTGGTTGCTGACCGCGCCGACGGCCAGACCGGCGTCACGCCGCCACTCGTTGACCTGGATCTCGTCGATCAGTGCCCGCACCTCGGCCTTGACCCCACCCAGTCCGATCATCGAGTCCAGTTCGGCGAGCAGCCTGTCGACCTTCTCCGTGTCCTGGCCGGTCGCCCCCTCGATGGCGCTGACGCCGACCTTGGGTCTGTGCGCGGTGTCGTCGGCCTCACGGATGACCGGTGTGGCGCCCTCATCCACGTGGATGCCGGGCACGGCCGTGTCCTCGACCCGGGTGCCCTCAACGAGGCCGCCGCACCCGCGGCCGAACATGATGCCGACACCGTGGGTGCCGTGCACCCAGCTGTTGGTGATGGTCGGCGAACTGTGGTGCGCGACCGAGATGCCCACGTCCCCGGTCCCGGAGATGTCACACCGCTCGATCGTCGGCCGCGCCGCCTGGTACACGTAGATCCCGCGGAAGCCGCAGCCCCCGATCGTGCAGTTGCGGATGGTCGGGTCCGCGCCGAGGCGCACGATGATCCCGTCGTCCGCGATATTGCGCACCTCGCACTTGTCCAGGATGCCGCCGGCGTCCTCGATGACGATGCCGTACTGCCCCTGAACCACCTTGACGTCGCAGGCTTGGACGTGCCCGCCGTCGCTCACGCTGACCCCGGCCGCGTACCCGGCGCTGACCTGACATGTGTCGATCTGGAGTCGGCCGCCGGCCGCGGCCACCGCCGGATAGTCGCCTGCCGCCAGAACCAGCCCGCGCAGCGTCACCTCCGCGCTGTCGCAGGCCACCGCGGAGCCATCCGCAGCCGTCGCGTCGATCGTCACCGATCCCGGGTCGGCCTCCGCCGTCAGAGTCAGACGCCTCCCCCGCAGCCGAAGGGCTTCAAGGTAGACACCGGGCTCGATGGAGATCACAGCGCCGTCCGTCGCGATCTCCAAAGCATCCCGGATCGTCGGATACGCCCCGGTCCGTCGCGGGGACACCGTCACTGTTTGTGCCATAACCCCACCCGGTCCGGCGTCAAGAGAACATCCCAGAGTATCCGGCGCCAAACGGGGCCGCCGGGAGCTGGAGCAGGGGCGATCATCGTCCGGTGGTGCTCGTGGGGTCCTCCGGAGTGGGCAGGTCCTCGATCCTGCATGCCGGGCTGCTGGCCGGTCTCGACCACCGGCACGAGGCGGACCGGACGAGCCCCTCCGGCCGGTGCTGCTGCCCGCGCCGGAAGCCCAACCACTGCAGGCACGCGTCAGTATCCGCCACATCCGCCGCACAGGCCGCACAGGCCGCACAGGCATCCATCGTTCGCGCACGTCCACCAACATCCGCCAGCGTTTCCATCACTCACCGCTGTCGGGCAGACGCCTTTAGCCTCTACACTCGTGGCGTTGAACGCTGTGAGTGCTGAAGACATCACTAGCGATGAACAGTTCCGGGGGGAGCAAGGCAATCATGCCAACAGCGCTAATCATCGGTGCCGGGATCGCCGGCCCGGTCGCCGCGATGGCCCTGCAGCGAGCCGGGATCGACGTCGTCGTGTACGAGGCGTACCCGGCCCCGACCACGGACGTCGGCTCGTGGCTCGGCCTACAGACCAACGGCCTGGATGCGCTGCGGGCGATCGGCGCAGACCGTACCGTCAGTGAACTTGGCGTCCCGACAGCGTCGATCGCCTTCCGTACCAGCGCCGGCAGGCCGCTTGGTGAGATCCCGACCGGCCGACCGCTGCCGGGCGGGAGCACAGGGCTGTCGATAAAGCGGTCCGACCTGCACCGCGCCCTACGGGACGAAGCGTCCCGCAGGGGAATCACGATCCGGCACGGCCGGCGTCTGGTGGGCATGACCAGCGACGTCGACGGGGTCGTCGCCTCTTTCACCGACGGCAGCACCGCGGCGGGCGACCTGCTCGTCGGCTGCGACGGCATCCGCTCGCGGGTACGGGAGCTGCTGAACCCGTCCGGCCCGCGGGCGCGCTACGTCCCGGCGCTGAACGTGGGTGGCTACGCCGACCTGGTGCCGCCCGGTGACCGCCCCGGCGTACTGACAATGGCTTTCGGCAGGCGGGCGTTCTCCGGGCGCATCGTCACTCCCGCCGGGCAGACGTGGTGGTTCGCCAACCCGCCACGGCGGGACGAGCCGGCCGACGGCGAGCTGGGACGGATCGGCGACGCGGAATGGCGGGACTCGCTGCGCCGGCTCTACGAGGTCGACCAGTCCCCGATCGTGGATCTGATCGATGCCACCCCCGGGCCGCTGACCGGCTGGACGACGTACGACCTGCCCGCCGTCCCGGTCTGGCACGACGACCGGACCGTACTGATCGGCGACGCCGCGCACGCCACCTCGCCGTCGTCCGGCCAGGGCGCGTCGATGGCGATCGAGGACGCGGTCGTACTCGGGCAGTGCCTGCGCGACCTGCCGGCGCCGCGGGCGTTCGCCCGGTTCGAGGCGCTGCGCCGACCACGGGTGGAGCGGGTCGTGGCCGAGGGCCGGAAGTCCAGCCGGCTACGCTCGGTCGGGCCAGTCGGGCGGCTGGCCCGAAGCCTCGTGCTGCCGCTGGTGCTCAAGCACGCTGCCGGGACCGGCGCCGAATCGCTGGCCTGGATGCACCAGCACCACATCGACTGGGATGCGCCGGTGACGGCCACAGGCGTCCCGACGAACCAGCCCAGCTGACGTCCACCGGCCCAAAGCCGTGCGACGTGCGTCATGCCATGGCACCGATGCGGCATGACGCGGACATGCGGCATGACGCGGACATGAGGCATGACGCGGACATGAGGATCACCGTCTTGGACCGCGAGGTCTACTCGATGACGTGTGGGTTCCGATCGTCGGGGAGGCCCCTTTCCTCCTGATCAACCGTGACAGGCGTATCCGCTGTCGGTTGATCGAGAAGCGCCTTCTGCGCGTCTGCTCGGTCAAGGGCTTGTTTCTTACCCAGGCAGGGCACATGAACATGTAGGAGATCTTGAAGATGGTCATGCGACACTGGGACCAGATCGGCACGTTGGCCGAGGTCCCGGGCCCATAGGCGAAGTCTCTCACCCGTGTCGGTATAAACGATCTCAAGTTGCCTGACTGACGCGAGGGCACACGATACAAGCTGTTGCGCTCAGTCATACGGATGGCGCGGGTGGTCGAGTGGACCGTCACCGCTGCCGTTCTCGTGATCTGGCTCCGCACATAATCGGGGAGACACGCGCTAGAAGAACACCTGCCATCTCGTGTCTTCGCCAGGAATGGTCAAGGTCTGCTGGTGCGAGGCCACGGTGAGACGGAAAGCGTTGAGTCCTGGGCGGCCGAGCCGGTCCCAGGTACGTGCGGTGTCCTCGATGATCGTCCAGGAAGGCGCTCCGCTGTCACTCTCCTGGACCCGTAGCCGATCATCATCGTCGATATACACATACGCCCATCTTTCCGGATCGTGGGTACGGAAGAGCGCGTCGTGGTCAGGAGGGTGGAACAGCCCGCTGTAGGTCAGGCCGGGGATACGCGACTGCAATAGAAATTGGAACCGATCGTCGTCGAAAATCGACGGATCGATGTCGCTAATGCGCTCGTGTGAAGGATCCCGCTTCGGAATGATGCCGGGTGGTGGCGGTGGCTGTATCTGTGGCCGTGAAACCATGAATCCTAGCATCTGCGCATCCAGCATCCCGGCAGCCATTTTATCGTCCTTCACCTCGAGGATGACTCTCGGGCCGCCGGTGATGCTGCCTGTAAGAATTACCTCGATAAGCCCTCCCGGGCGGGTCTGCTCTACCCAGCGGTAAGGGACGTGGGTGAATGAACACGATCCGATGATCCGATCGTACGGCGCCCGATCAGGAAATTCTAGGGCGCCGTCTCCAACAACAAGGGTGGGAGCGAACCCGAGTTGGGCGAGCGCGACCTCTGCACGCTGCGAAAGGGTGCGGTCCACTTCCACCGACACCACTCGGTCCGGGCCGAGTCGGCGGCACAAAAGGGCCGTCGAATATCCGGTGCCGGTGCCCACCTCCAGCACCGTGTGATCGTCGGACAGGTCGAGGGATTCCAGCATCCCGACGACCAGGCTCGGCATCGTGGATGAGCACGTACCCCGTCCGCTGAGAGCCCGCGGGTGATCGGACCACAGATCGTCCTTGCCGTCAACCTGCGTGACCCACGTCTCGTCGGAGTAGACCAAATCCAACCACGCCCGGTCGCCGATTGGCTCACGAATCACCGGCTCATAATCAAAGGTGCCAGGTTTCTTTCGATAGAACCGCGGAAGAAAGACATGGCGGGGGACCGCAAGCAGCGCCTCCCGCCATGTGTTGGAGCGAAGCGCTCCCTGTGCGGTCAGCGTCGTCGCGAGCCGAGCCAGGCGTACACCAACATCATCGACCAAACCGTCGTCCGCCATCATGAAACGTGCTTCCTCTGAAGAAGGTCGACAAGCGCCGCGGTCATCGGCAGGCCGGTAGATTCCTCCAACCATGCCCATTGCCCGTTGGCGTTGCATTCAAGAAATGACCACGCTCCGTCTTCGCTCAACGCAAAGTCGAACGCGCCGAACACCAATCCAAACCGTCTAAGGTACTCGCGCATCGCTCGGACGAGTAGCGGAGGTGTATCAATAACAGTGTACCTGTGTACGCTGAAATCTGCACGCCAATCAAGCAGATCGCTATCTATACGGACGGCAAAAATGTGTGAGCCAATAACGGTTACGCGTATATCTGCGACCTTGTCAACAAGTGCTTGGAACATGTGGGCGGTAAGCCCGATCGACTCGTCGAAGTCCGTCGGATTCGCTTCGCGGACATACATCGTCAACGGTTCGTTATCGCGGCTATGCAGCAGCGGGACACGAAACGGCTTGTAGACGATGGCCCCAACCTCGGCGGCGAACCGGCGTGCCTCGTCCGGGTCGTTCGTTATCAACGTCTCGGGAACGTTAAACCCGACATCGGCGGCGACCGCGAGCTGAGCCGGCTTCACGTCCGCGTCCGCGATCCGTTGGGGATGATTGACATAGAGGCAGCCGGAGAGGGCGGCGAGGACGCCACCGAATCCATAGTTCGCCTGCATAACCGCAAACCGGCGATCCTCTGGCTCCATCAATGGGAAATGGAACGGCTCTGGACGTCGATAGTACACGGCGCGAACGTTGCCGAGATCGATGCTCCGTGACGCGCTGCGAAGCGTCCCGACATGCACAGACTGCGTATCGGGGGCCGACCGCGTTCGCGCCGCCAAAGTCACGTTGCAGGGAAAATCTGCCAGATCAACCCGAGCTACGGGAACGCCACGCCTTCCAAGCTCGGTGATCACATCATCGGCAGTCGTATCCTGAAGCGACGTAATCACGAGAACCTGACGGTCGGACATAAATCAGTCGACCTCGACCTGAACTCGCTCATGATCGGCAACGGTCTGGCCGCTGCCGTCGTTGGGATCAGGGGTCTGGCGCGATCGCTCGCGCCACTCGTAGGTCTTCCGATGCTTCCCGGCGTCGGTTATCACTCGTCCATCGGCGTCATAACAGACAGATAGCTGCGTGACCGGGTCCAGTTCAATGCGCACAATTTCCGGCACCTCAGGCGGGGCCGCTTGATCTCGACAGGGTCGAGCCTGAGTAACACCCCAAGGGCGTACCGGCAGACCTGTCTCAGGTAGCCGAGACGCAACCGGATAGGCCGGCAGACGATCTTCTAAGGGAAACATCCCGGTCAACCCACCTCTGATTATCGACGCTTGGAACACATCAGGTTACTTGTCGGTCAGCCCTCAGGCTGGCGAAAGACGGAGACCTGTACCGGGCCCTCGCTGCAGTGGAGGGGCGCAGCGAGGGCCCGGGGGCTGTGGGGCGGCTCAGATGTCGAACTCGCCTTCCTTCGCGCCGTCTGTGAAGGCCCGCCATTCCTCACGAGAGAACGACAGGACAGGCCCGTCGGGCTGGACGGAGTCCCGGAGGATGACTCCGTCGTCGAGTTTCGCGACTTCGACGCACATACCACCGGCGCCGTTGGAGTAGCTGGACGTGATCCAGCCCAAGTTGCCGACGACGATCTCGTCGACATCGGGTTTCTTCAGGTTACGGATGTCGGCCACGAATCTTTCCTTTCGGTGGATGGATGGTGGTGCACGCGCCGGCCCACGGCCACGCCCACTGCTGACAAGGGAGGGGCGGGTACACGCCGGGCCGGCGCGCGTGTGGCAGGCCCCCGCCCTGCTCACCAGATACGGATGGCGGGGGCCTGGTCTCAGGTCCCCGTACGGGGAGAGTGAAACGGGAAAGTGATCGGCACCACGCGGCCGTCGAGATTGCGGCCCTGCGCGTGATGGTCGGCGGCAGCCACGCTCGGGAACGGCAGGAGCACTTCGACCGGCTGCCGGTCCGGCCCGTAGACCACAAAGGCGTACAGCACGGCGTCCACCGGGACCTCAGAACGGATGTCGGTTCCGGTTGGCGGTAAGGCGTGCCCGGCTATCCGGGCCGACATTGGCGGTCGCCGGGTGAAGGTTTTCGGCTGGGGCATGGCTTCCCTTCAGGTCAGGTTCCCGGGTCCCTTCAGGTCAGGTTCCCGGGTCGCCGAGGGAGAACTGGGCGGGCACGATCCGGTAGGAGTCGAGCCGGTGGTACAGGGCGTGCGCTTCCGCTTGCGCCTGGCTGGTGAAGATGATCAGAACTCGTTCCGGCTCGCCTGACGGGTTGAGCGCGATGACCGCGTAGGGCGTGTCCGAACCGCCAATGATCGGCTGCAACGGCTGCGGGGCGTGCTGTCCGGTGGCTCGATGGGTGCCGGGGCGTAGATCCGCCCTGTGTCGAGGTCATGGCCCGGTCCATCGCGCACCTCCAGCTTCGGGCAGGTTGAACCGGACCGGAGCGATTGCATATCGATCCGGGCAGTTAGCGGCACCGTACGACTGCGCAGCCATCCGGCTTTCGAACATCAGAACGATTTCGGCGAGGTCCGCCCCGCCAGCCAATGGCTGCTCAAGTACCGCGACGGCGTAAAAGGTGGAACTCGCCACGGCGCCTCCTGCTCGTCCGGATGGGATCTGACGGATTAGACGATCTACCGTCCACGTGTCGAGTCCAATCCCAGCGCCGTATACGTGGCGCATCTATTACGATCCGTATCAACAGACGTGATCGAACGGGGATACACGAATGCCACGCGAACGCAGGGCCCCTCCGCCCGACCTCTGGCAACGGCCGGACATGGCCCCCGCGCTCGCAGGCAAGGACATCGGTGCCATCTTCCGGATCTATCGGCGGTGGACTGGGTCCACGCAGCAGGATCTCGCCGAGCTCATCGGCGGAATCGCCCAACCGCGGATCAGCGCCATCGAACGCGGCAGAGAACAGGTCATGAGCCTCGACCTGATCCAACGCATCGCCTCCGGCCTCAACATCCCCGGACATCTGCTGGGGCTCGCCCCCGAAACCATGGACGATTCCGCCAGCGCGATACACGATGAGGATGTGCAGAGACGGGAGTTCCATCAGCTTGCCGTCGGCGTTCTTGCCGGTGCCGCGCTCGACTGGCCCGACGCGGCATGGTCAGTGCCGACACCACCTCCGGACGCCGTTGACGCTCCCGCCCGCATCGGCACCGCGGATGTGGCCATGTACCGGCGCCACCTCGGCTACCTGTACGAACTGGACAACACCTACGGTGGCGGTGCCGCCTACCGGCTCACCGTTGCCGCAGTCAACCAGATGCGGCGGGCACTCCAAACCTCCAGCCACACGCCAGACGTTGGCGATGCGCTCACCCGGGTGCTCGGCGAAGCCACCGAACATGCCGGCTGGCTCGCCCATGACGCCGGCCGCGAGCAGGACGCCCGCTACTGGTGGCTGGAGGCACTGCACGCCGCACAGACCGCCGATGACGACGACGTTTCCACGGTCGCGTTCGCATCCATGTCACTGGCCGCATCCACCGTCGGTACTCCCCGCGACGTGGTCAATCTGGCTCGTGCTGCGCAGCGCTGCGCAGCAACCCGTAACACCCCCCGGCTTCGATCCCTCCTCCTCGCCCGTGAGGCCGTCGGCCGTGCCGCTCAAAGGGAGCCGAAAGCTGCCTGGTCCGCACTGGCGAAGGCCGATAATCTCATCGGCACCGAGTCGGATGCGGATCCATACTGGCTGGAGTTCTGGGGGCAGGCTGATCTTGCCTGTCACAGGATGAAAGCTGCGGAGATCCTCGGCGATATTGACACCGCCGTGACCGCTGCCGGTGAGGCAGTCACCGCGGTTGACCCGCGATTCGCCCGCAACCATGCCGCCTACCTCGCCAGCCACGGCCGCGTCCTCGCTACCGCCGGCCGGCCAGACGAGGCCATGGAGGTCACCGGCCAGGCGATCCTTCGTACTGCCGGGGTGGACTCAGCACGCATTCGCAGCCATATCGGGCAGGCCGTCAATATCCTCGAGGCCCGGGACGCCAGCTCCACGGTCCGCGGGTTCGTGGAGTGGGCCCGCGCCTACCCGCTCGCAGGGGCGACTACGTGACGACCCCTTGGACGCTAACGGTCCACGACGGCGACCAGGATCCGCAGTTGCTGCTCGAGCTGATCCGACCCGTCTACGCCGAGGTCTACGCCGAACCCCCCTACTGCGAGGGCCCGGACGACGTCGCCGAGTTCGCCGCCGACTGGCCCCGCCGAGTCAAGGCCCCCGGCTTCCGCGCGGTCACAGCCACCATCGACGACCGGCCGGTTGGGATGACCTTCGGACATCGGCTCACCGCCGAAACCGGCTGGTGGGACGGCCTCCTCGAGCCCGCGCCACCCGAGTTCACCATCGAGAACGGCCGTCGTTCGTACGCCATCATCGAACTCGCAGTGCTCGCCGGCTATCGCCGGCAGGGCCTCAGCCGAGCCCTCCACACAGCACTCCTCGCCGACCGCGAGGAGGCCCGGGTAGTCCTTCTCGCCCGTCCCGAACCGGAAGCCGCCCCGGCGCGTGCCGCATATGCGTCATGGGGATATCAGACAATTGGACACCTGCGACCATGGGACACCGCCCCGACCTACTTCGCGCTGGTCCGATCCCTGCGAGACGCTGAAGCTGTCACCTCGCCGGAGGATGCGCTACGCTGACGCCTTCATCGTCCCGCTGAGGGCATCCGCAGTCCTCATCGGCCCCCCTGCGAGAGATTGAAACGCGGGGCCGGGCTTTTGTGCGTCGGACGTCAGGAGTAGCGCCAGAGCCGCTCTCGACGCGATGCGCTGGGAACATGAGATGAGCCACCGGTGGTGTGCCTCAAGCCGTGGTTGTCTTTCACGTCTGGGTTTCTTCCTGGCTCGGTTCCGCGTGTTCGTCGGGTTCGGTCCAGCGGGCCCGGGTGTGGTAACCGGGTGGACGGGCCCGGCGTTCACGGAGACGCTGGATCTCGGTGGCGTCAGCGGTGATGATCCAGTTTTTGCCGTCCGGATCGTGGCGTGCGGTGACCCATCCCCGGTAGATCCAGGTGTAGACGGTGGCAGTCGGCATTCCCAGCGCTGTAGCGAGTTCGGTGACCGACCGCCGGTCGGCTCCCAGGTTGGTCAGCGCGCTCGACGTGCCGCGAGGATGGCGGACTCGCCCGACCAGGCGATCACCCCCATGACCAGCACAAACACGACTTTGCAATGACCCGGGGGCTGTGGGGCGGCTCAGATGTCGAACTCGCCTTCCTTCGCGCCGTCTGTGAAGGCCCGCCATTCCTCACGAGAGAACGACAGGACAGGCCCGTCGGGCTGGCTGGTCGGCCTGGCGGGCAACCAGACCGCCCGAGCCGAAGCCATCCTGCGGGCGCTGGATCTCCCCGTCGACGTGATCGGCACGTCGGACGGCTGGGGTGTGGAGAAGCCATCGGCGGAGTTCTTCGAGCGTGTCGTCGCCGAAGCGGGTTGCCCGGCCCGGGAGGTGCTCTACGTCGGTGACCGGCTCGACAATGACATCCGTCCCGCGCAGGCCGTTGGCTTGGCGACTGCCCTCATCCGCCGGGGTCCGTGGGGCCACATCCTTGAGGACCCCGCAGTCGACGATCGCTGCCTGTTCCACCTCGACTCGTTGACCGAGCCACCGGATCTGGTGCGCAAACACAACGAGGCGAACTGACACTTCACAGGTTGGAGGTCACGACGCTGGCGACAGCGCTCTGATCTGGCCGTCGAGGTGTCGACCGTGCTTGCTGTCTGCCAGGAGCGGCCGGATCGCGCGTACGCGGTCCATCCCGGTCGCGTACCAGTCGACGGTGAGCGCGTCGATCGCTTGGCCGAGATAGTCAGCGACGCGGTCGCCGTCCCGGCCATGCGCTCCGGCGAGATCGGCCAGGATGACGCTGCGCTGTTTGCTTCCCTGCGCGCCGAGTCGGTCCGCCGCCGAGGCCAGCCGCTGAGCGGCTTCCGGGTGATCTCCGGTGGTGAGGGCGGCATAGCCGGCGAAGGAATCGAGGCGAGCCGCGTCGTAGAAGTCGAACCACGCGAGATCGCTGGGACCGTCGGGTAGCGATGCTTCGGCGAGGTCGATCTGGTGGCGGCTGGTCGCCGAGGCGCCGCTTCTGGCTTCGATCTCGGAGGACACGCAGTGCAGCCAGGACCGGACGATGGGATCGACGCTGTGCCAGCAGTGCTGCAGCGCGGCGGCGATCAGAAACTGCAGGCGTGGGTGCTGGGGAGTGAGGCCCTCGCGCTAATTCACCTCGGGGAGGACGGTCAAGCCGCGGATGTTCTCACCGGAGCAGAGAAGGTCGCGGTGAGGGCCGGGCAGTCGACGACTCAGGCCTGGCTGGCCGCCATGGCCAGCCATACGTACGCCCGTCTTGGGGACGGCGCCGCAGCATGGCGCTCCTACGGAGCAGCGGAGGATTTCAGCGCGATGCCGTCCGATGAGCCGACGCCCGGCTGGCTGTCTTTCTTCCATCCGCCGGCGCACCTGACCTCCTCGGCCGGCCGCGCGTATCTGGGACTCGGACAGGCCCGGAACGCGGCGCGGGCGCTGGAGGAAGCACTCGCGCGGCATCCTGGCCATCTCGTGCGCGAACGGGCGCAGTTCCTCGGACATCTGGCGGAGGCTCTCCTTGCCTGCGGCGAGCTGGACGCGGCGTGCGGACTGCTCGGCGACGCCTTCGACATCGCGACACGAACACGCTCGGCCCGGATAGTGGCAAGGGTGCGAGGCCTGCGCGCCGGCATTCCGGATCGCTTCCAGAGCAGCATGGTGGTGCGCGAGCTCGATGAACGGCTGCGCCGCGCGGCGCCCCCTGCGAACATGAATGGTTGAGATTGTACCGCCGTATCGCAGAGGTGAATCTCGCGGGCACCTACACAGGCCAGAGTAACTTCGGTGCCGCATGCGCTTGCCTTGCCGGGCGTTCACCGTAGCATGTCGGACCGGCAACTGGCGCCCGTCGTATTGAACGACGGGTAGACAATATTCGGGCGTCGTTGCCGTGCCAGCAGGCGGTGTACACCAACTCGACGAGGTGATGGCGTCCTGGCATCGCCTGGCAGCGGAGAGACCGGGGTGTTGCCGGCGGAACGCGGGTGCACCGGGAATACGCTGCGTCTCATGCCTTACACGCCTCCAAGCAGAGTTCCGCGCGCGGCGGGTGCGCGGCGACCCGCAGCGCCTACGGTTCCGGCGTCGCTCACGGGCACTGTCTCGGAGATTACCGATGACGGTGTCTACACGAATAGTCTTTTTGACGGTTGCGACCTGGCCGGTCGGAAGGCCGAGTCCGTGGAGATCGATACGTGCCGCATGTCGAGCGTCGATCTGAGTGGTGGTCGGCTTACCCGGGCCATGGTGACGAACGCCGTCATCGACAGGTCGAACCTGGCGAATCTGCAGGCGATGAACTCGTCGCTGATCCGGGTCGAGTTGACGACGAACCGGATGACGGGCATTTCCTGGACGAACGGGCGACTGCGTGATGTCACCTTCTGGGACTGCCGGCTGGATCTCGCTCGTTTCCGGTCGACCACTGCGTCGAACGTGCTGTTCGCTGGTTCCAACCTGAGGCAGGCAGATTTTCAAGATGCCGACCTGCGCGGGGCGACGTTCGAGGACTGTGACCTGACCGGCGTGCAGTTCTCCGGAGCGAAGATGGACGGCACCCGGCTGCTCAACTGTGTTCTGGTGGGGGTGAACGGGGTGATGAGCATGGCCGGGGCCGCAGTGGCCAGCCGGGACATGGTGGCGCTGGCCTACTCCCTGGCCGGAGCCGTGGGTATCACGGTGCTCGACGAGGCCTAGATCAGCGCCTTCCTGTTGTCTCCTTCACCGAGGAGGATGCCTCCCAGCGAGTAGACCCAGTGGGTGAAGACGAAGCCCGGTCCCGCCGGTTCCACCTGCACCTCGACACGCAGAGGGACGCCGGGCCGCACGGTGACCGGGTGGCGGAACGGGGCGACCGTCCGCCCCCAGCAGGTCTCGCTGTCGGGTGCGCACGACAGCGAGACGTCCTCGGTAAGGGTGGCGGTGAACCACATCATCAGCCCGTTGACTTCCTGTTCCCGGGAGAACGCGAACTCCAGCTCGGCGGAGAACGCCTTCTCTGCCGCCACGATCGGCTTCAAACGCGCTTACGTGTCGCAGGCAGAGTCGGGCCGGGACGTGCCGTCGGAGAATCTTGTCGCTGCCCTCGAACGGGCATTGGATGGAGCCGGGGAACTGCGTACGCTGCGTGAACAGGCGCGGCGGGAGCAACAAGCACACCGGTACGGCCTGCCCGACCCGCGGGAGGTGACGGACACGGACAGGCGAGAGTTCGTCCAGTCAGGGGCCCTGGCCGCGGCGGCGGGCATGGCGGCCGAGGTGTCGCGGCTGATCGCCTCGGCGGATCCCGACCCACTGACCTTGGAGGAGATGGAGGTCGACGTCGACCGCATCGCGGCGACGTACATGACCACACCTCACGAGGTCCTGACACCGCGGGTGCTGGACGGGTGGCGTGGTGCCGAGACGGCGCTTGCCGGCCGGGTCAGTCTGGCGTCCCGCAAGCGGGTGACGGTGCTCGCCGGTCAGTACAGCTACTACCTGGCCCGGTTGGCGTTCAACACCGGCGATGACGTCGCGGCCCGGCGGTTCGCGGTGTTGGCGTCCCAGTACGCCGACGATGTCGGCGACCCGCTGCTGACCGGGTCGGTTGCGGGGCTTCGCTCGTCGATCGCCTACTACGGCGGCCGGTTCCACATGGCGGCCGGCCTGGCAGCGCAGGCGCGGCGGTCCGCCCATCCCTACATGCGGGCCCGGCTTGCCGCCTACGAAGCCCGCGCTCGGGCCGCGACTGGTGACGTCGACGGCGCGCGGGCCGCACTCGCGGCGATGACCGATGCCGTGTTCGACTCGGCGCCGATGTTCGGTGAGCCCCCGTTCGACGTCGAAGCGGTCGCCGGGTTCACCGCAGTAGTCGCCGGACGCCTCGGGGACGGGGAACGTGCCGAGGCCCATGCCCGGCAGTCCATCGCGATCCTGGAAACGCGGAACGGCTACCCAGAGGACTACGGCAACACCCTTGCGGCGCTGTCCGTCGCGCTGCTGCTGCGCCCACGCCCGGAACCGGAGGAAGCCGCTGCTGTCGCGATGCGCGCGCTAGACGTAGTCGCCACATTCCCGACTCGCACCGTCGTGCAACGCGCCCGGGACCTGTCCGGCCTGTTCGCCGAACACCGCGAGCTACCTCCGGTGGTGGACTTCCGGGAACGACTCGCGACCGAGGCACCGCGGCTCATGCTGACCGCCGGAACATGACCCTCCGCTTCGGCGAGCCGACGACCGTCACCATTCCCACAGTCGTCACCGACCGGCTGATCCTGCGCTGCTGGCGGCCGGAGGACATCGGCCCGTACACCGCGATGGCAGCGCACCCCGACATGTCCCGCTACACCGGCAGTCCCCGCAACCGGGAAGCCGTCTGGGACATGGAAGCGGCCCTGACCGGTCACTGGCACCTGTGCGGGTTCGGCATGTGGGCCGCGGAAGACCGGTCGGGCGGTGAGTTCGTGGGCCGTGCGGGGTTGTACCAGCCGGAAGGCTGGCCCGGTCTCGAAGTGGCCTGGACGATCCGACGGGACCTGTGGGGACGGGGGCTGGCGACCGAAGCCGGAGCGGCAGTCCTCGACTTCGCCTTCACCCGTGTCGGGGCCAACGAGGTCATCTCGTTGATCCACCCGGACAATGCCGCGTCGATCCGGGTTGCTGGCAAGCTCGGCCTGGCCGACACACACCGCACGTTCCGCGGCGACGCCATCTACGCCATCACCCGGGCCGAGTGGAAGACGCGTACGGGCGGGTGAGGTCACCAAACTCGGCCGAGCGGGATGCCGGCTTTTTGCTGTGCCTGGACCACGCCGTGGCCTGTCCTTGCCGTACGTCAAAATGTCGGATATATCCGTAGCCTGGCGGTGACAGCAATGGCTCGCTACGAGAGGACGCCATGGGATTCCTACGGCGACGAGACGACTGCCCACACTGCCGGATGGTCTGGGCAGAGACGCCCCGGTCGATACCGACCCGCCCGACTCCGGACCACCCGGCCCGACCTGACGCGCGTAGGCCCCGCACTCCCAGGTGGGAGACGGGGCCTACGAGGGAGACGGGGCCTACGACTCACGCCTGCACCCGCAGCCTCGGTCCCACGCAGAGCCCCCCGTCACATGACGGGGGGCTCTCGACGTTCCCAGCAACATCAGAACCCGCTCGCTAAGTTTGCCAACAGCGGACGGTGACGCTTTATCGGGGCTGTTTATATTGTTCAACTGCTCCGACCCAGGCATATGATCCCGGCCATGAGCACGCAGGTGGGTGTGGGTGCAGAGATGGAGATCCGGACCCTGCTGGGCGAGCTGTACCGCTCGTACATCTCGACGGACGCCCCGGGAGAGCTGTCCCTGCTGGCCCGGCTGCAGGAGAGGTAGGACCAGCAGATCGGCCCCCCGGCGGACGACGAGGACCGACTGCGACGCATCCCCGGCTCCCGCCCGGCCGCGACGCTGCTCTCCTCACCCTTGACGAGATCACCAAGCTGATTCGGTGGTGGGTGAAGCAACTCCATCCCGGCGAGGCAGCGGTGTCCGACGGCGTGGCCGCAGGCCTACTCCCCACCCTTGCCGCCGGCCATCCGGTGGGAGGCGGACATCCTCAGACACTCCCTAGTCCCGGGCCTTCACCGTTGATCCTCCGAAGGGCAATCATTCATGATCAACATCATGATGCATGGATGCTAGGATGACGGCATGCGCACCACCATCGACATCCCGGACGATCTTCATAAGCAGGCCATGTCGATCGCCAGGGATACCTCACGGACGCTGAGCGAGACGGTTGCCGATCTCATACGTCGCGGCCTGGGACACGGTGGAACAGCAGAGATATCCCGAAGTGAACGGACCGGCCTTCCCGTGGTGCACCTCGGCACGGTCATCACGACCGAAAACGTTCGTGCCCTGGATGACGATCAGTGACCACTCTCCTGGATGCCAACGTGCTGATCGCGCTCATTGTCAGCGACCATGTCCACCACGACGCCGCCGAAGCATGGCTCTCCAGCACCGCCGGTAGTTTTGCGACCTGCCCGATCACCGAGGGCAGTCTGGTACGCCTGCTCATGCGCGAAGGTCAGTCAGCGCAGACGGCAACAGCGGTCGTGTCTGCGCTGACGAGCGACCCCCGCCATGAGTTCTGGCCGGACGAGATCTCATACGACGCCGTATCAATGAAAGGGGTCATCGGACACCGACAGGTCACCGATGCGTACCTCGCGCAGCTCGCCCGTATACATGACGGTCGCCTCGCAAGTTTCGATCAGGGTCTGGCCAAGCTCCACCATGACGTTGTCGACCTGATTCCCACATCATAAAGATGATCTCAATCGACCTTGCCGTCGTCCGTGGACGTCCGCCACGTCCTCAGTCTGCGCCAACTTGTTCCCCCTCCTCACGCGCCCGGGGCGGACACGAGCCGGGATGGCCCGGGGTCGAGGCGGCATGGTTCATCGCCCGGCCCTACTGGGGGTCGCGGATTCGCGCCGGAAACCGCGCGCCTCCCCCTGGTTCGCCTTCGAGCGCCTGACCGTTGACCAGGTCGTCTCCGTCATCGACGCCGACAACACCCAGTCGATCCGGGTAGCCGAGAAGATCGGCGAGACCTGTCACCACACCGAGTTCCTGTGATCCGGACGGCCGCTGATCTGGGCCGGAACGCTCCTGCCCAGATCAGCGGCCGTCCGCTCTCTTCCGTTGTCGACCGGTAGGGCCAGATGCTGACCGGTGCTACTGGCATGCCAATGGCACCTTCCCGGATCGACATCACCATCATAGATAGCTGTTACCGGCCACCACGAGGGAAACGCAGAAAAAAGGCAGGAGGAGCATGAAAGCCGACAGTGGGCGCCGGATCGTCCGCAGCGTCACGCCGAACGGGACGGCGGTGGTACGAGAGCCTTCCCAAGCGTGCAGGAGCGACACGGCCAAGAGCACTGACAAATAGGTGACGCCAATCAGCAGAGAAAGCAGTACATAGCCTCCTGAATGCCGGGCAAGGGCGCCGGCTATTGAGCCGATGATCGAGATCACGCATAGGGCTATAAAAGGTGCGACCAACTTCAGCGGAAACTGTTCGATCGGCTGATCACCTTTGACTGTCACCTTGAAGGTGACGGATCTTGATCGGACCTTCTGGATGATCCCAGCGACAAGACCGAAGCCAACGATGGGCCATCGAGTCAGCACGAAGAGCACCATCTCCCAGGCCACGAGCTTGGAATTGGCTGGGCGCAGGAACCCGCGACGGCGGAGATAGACGTTGAGGCTCAACACGCTCAGGTAACCGAGGCATCCAAGTACGAGGGGCCGGACGTCAAACGTTTCTTCCCAGGAAAGACTGGTCCAGCACCCCACTGGTGGGAACAGCATGAGAAAGATCATTATATAGACCAGTGCGGGATAGTAGCACACCGCGAAGATGAACCGTGCTTTGAGCAGCAATGGAAGTGATCGCAAGTACCTCGGGACTACCCCGAGAGACAGCGCTGTGAGGCTTCGCGCCCACTGGAACTCCTGGGTAAGCATGGCTGCAAAGGTGGGCGGACCTTCGCCGTGGGCTTCGGCATCCACGGCGAACGCGCCATCCCATCCGGCGGCGCACAGCAGATAGGTGGTGCTGAAGTCCTCCACGAGCTCCGGGCCGATGCCGCCGATGTCCCGCAGGGCGGCGGTCCGTACCGCGTAGTGCGAGCCGATGCACACCGGGGCAAACCAGCCGTTCGAGCCCAGTTGCACGGGACCATGCAGTCTCGCCTCCCGGTAGAGGCGTCCCCGGGCCGCCCACGAGTCGGCCGCGTTGGTGTCACAGACACTCGGCGCGGCGACGTACCCGATGGACGGGTCGGAGAAGGGCCGGACCATCTCGGTCAGATAGCCCGGTCCGGGCATGTGATCGATGTCGATTTGAATGACTATGTCGTAGTACTTGTAGCCCCAGTGGTCGTAGAAGAAAGCCAGGTTCCCCTCCTTGCATTTGGTCCTTCTCGGCCACTCCTGACGATGATAGTTTTGAAAGCCTTTTCGCGTGGAGACACCCACCCCCCGGGCCTCGCACCACTGGTAGCACTCCGGTGACGGGTCCTCGTCGCAGATCCATACATCATAGTGATACGGAAAATTCTGCCCCAACATACCGGACAGCGTCTGACGGGCCACAGCCCACGGCTCGGACGGCGCCTTTGTCACGACAAAGGCGACGCGAAAATCCCCCAACGGCAACGCCGGATTGACCCGACGCAATTTCACCGAGGTGATCACAATGTATGTCAGGGAGCCTCCGATGGATCCCAGGACACCGAGGAAGCCCAGAAAGCCCAACTGTGCCGGGCGGAACCAGGAGCGCCAGAAAAGCATCAGCACACCGACGTAGCACAACATGAAGAAGATCGAGGCGACCCGGGTACCTCGGCCAAGAGCTGGCACGAAGGTTGGGAGGTGGTCGAACTCTGGCTCGCGGATGCCCTGCTGCGGGTCTGTCCGCGGGACGAGCCCTGGAGGCGGTACCGACACCTTCCCACCCGGCGGAACAGGCGGAACGGCTACCGGCGCCGCGGTGACCCCGCCAGGTACCACAGGCGCCGAGTCGCCACTTCCCGCGCCGCTCCTGGCTGATCGCCCAGAATCCGGCAGCGTCGCCTGCCGAGGAATCAAATTTTTGAGCTCGCTTGTGTCGACAGGATTCGCCACTGCGAGCGCGTTTCGGGCACCGCCCTCCGCCGAGCGAATGCGAGCCTGATCTGCCGGAAATGCAGTCGTATCCGAATCGCCTTCGCGGCCATCCTGGTGAGGGATGTCGCCGGACGAGCCGTGTACTTCCATCGTTTGGTGATTTCCAATCTGTTCGGTTACGATCATTGGGGTGCAGGCCTCGATCAGCTGGGTGTAGACCGCCCGCAGCTGCTGCTCCGCCGAGCGGGACACGACACCGGAGACGAGCCGGTCGGGCCGCAGGGTGTCCTCGACCGCGAAGCCTTCACGCAGGAATTCCGGATTCCAGGCGAGGTCGACGCCTTCGGTGCCCGCCCGGCCGTCCGGTGCCTCTCGGGCGAGCCTTGCGTCCAGGACCGCCCGCCGTACCTGCCGGCACGGTGGATCCTCCGACGACCAGGCAACCGCGGCGCAGGCTCGCAGCGAGCCGGCCGACCGCGTCGTGCAGGTAGCTCAGATCGGCATCGTTCCCACCCGGTTGCTGCGGGGTCCCAACGCAGATGAAGTGCACATCGCCGAAGTCGGCCACCTGTTCAAACGAGGTGGTGAACCGCAACCGACCGATCTTGATCTGCGGCCAGAGAAGCTCGTCGAGACCCGGCTCGAAAACGGGACCTCGCCAGCGGCAAGCTGGTCAATCTTGGTCCGGTCGACGTCGAGTGCCAGCACGTTGTAGCCCGACTCCGACATGCACGCTGCATGAGTCGCGCCGAGATAGCCAGTCCCGATCACGGTAACCCGCGGCCGCTCTGCCCCCTCCGCACATGAGCCACGCTCACCGGGCGCGGGTTAGTGTGGCCGCGCGGCGCATCGCGGGGGCGCTGAGGGGGCTATGCGTGGTGTGACTTCCCAGCGTGACGCCCAACTCGACTGCGAACCGTGCGATCGTGGCGGTCAGCCCGCCCCGAAGATCGGTCTTTGGCTCCCAGCTGAGGCTCTCCCGGGCCAGCCTGATGTCAGGTTGGCGGACGGTGGGGTCGTCCGGCGGCCGCGGGACGAAGCTGATCGGGACGCCGGCTCCGCACAGCTCGATCACGGGCCCCGCCAGGGCGAGGACCCTCATCTCGTGCGGGTTCCCGATATTCACCGGTCTGGGCAGGTCTCTACACGCCAGCCGGAAACCGGGCTCGGAGAGCAGGTGCTCAACGTTGCCCGGCCGTCCGATGAGGAAGCTGTCGAAACAGACCGCCTCGCGCCCGTCCGCCAGAGACGTTCACACAGGTGACTACCAAGGAACCCTTCCCCGCCGGTGACGACTACACGCATTGATGGACAACTCCTCTCGTGATCTGCTGCTCGCAGATCCCGCTCCCGAGACGGGTCACACCCCTCCCAGCATCTGTCCGGACAGCGAGACCGCCAGGCTCCGCCACCTCGGTCTCACCTCCTGGCGAGCATCTCGCCAGCGTCACCTACAGTAACAATATGACACACGTTTGGTTACCACGTGTCGTGGTGTCGCCGCCCGGGTCGGCAGCTCACGCAGTTCGGGAGGTGGGATACGTGCACGTCTGCGGCACGCTCGCCTACTCCGGTCGCATCCACTGAGCGCGGCTTCCGCTCTGATGTGCGGCCTTGTCCAGCTGAGGCTGGAGCTGATGTCAGCGTCCTGTCCCGGGACATGCTTGACGTTCCCGGTTCCGCCTCCCGCTTGACGGCCCTCGTCGGTCTGTCTGCTCTGTGGCGTTTGAGGGGCGTCGCAGAGCGGGAGGCCGGGATTGGTCCTGGTGGAGTCGTCACGCGTCGAGCAGCGGTACCGGGCGGTGTTGGCCATGCAGGCCCTCGAAGGGCGACCGACCCGAGCCGTCCGCCGGCATCCGCTCACGTTGCTGTCAGCGGTTGCTGTCAGAGCCGGCGCCAGATACCCGAACCGGCGGCAGTTCACCGCACGTCACAAGTTCGGGAAACCTGGACGGTCACCAGCGCCGACCTCCGACCGGCCTGCTCCGGCCCAGGTCAACGGCCATCCGATCTTCGTCGGCACCAATCGATGGGACCAGACGGTCACCGTTGCTACGGGCACGCCGTGGCATGCTCAGGCCAACGAGAACTTAATGCCTGGGTTAAACTGTTCGACTACAAAGCTGGGAAGTCCTCCTGGTCGAGGAGGTCGCCGAGTGGTTCGTCGACCTGACCAAGAACGACCCCCAATCGGCCGACCTCGTCGAGGACGCCATCGACCGACTAGCCGCCGCAGGCCCGACCCTCGGCCGGCCTCTGGTCGACCGGATCAAGGGCTCACGTCATCACAACATGAAAGAGCTACGACCGGGCTCGGCAGGCACGAGCGAGATCCGGATCCTGTTCGCCTTCGACCCGCTCCGCCGCGCAGTGCTGCTGGTGGTCGGAGACAAGTCCGGCAACTGGCACCGCTGGTATGAGACCGCGATACCCGTGGCGGACGAACGCTACGACCTGCACCTGACCGAGATCGAGAGGAGGGGCTACCGATGACAACGACGAGATGGGACGACGTCAAACGCCAGGCCGAGCAGGCACGTGTCGCCGCCGGCCACCCGGTACGGACCGACGCCGACCGCGAGGCCGGGCAGCGCCGTCTCGACGACGAGATCCACGCCTACCGACTGGCCGAGGTCCGACGCAGCCGTGCCCTGACCCAGCGCGAGGTCGCCGCAACCATGGGCGTATCCGGTCCCCGCATCTCCGACGTGGAACGCGGAAAGCTGGATGTGGTGTCGGTGTCGGTCCTGCGCGCCTACGTCGAGGCTCTCGGCGGACGACTGAAGGTCACGGCCGAGTTCGACGACTCAAGCTACATCGTCGCCTGACATCAGCTCCACCAACCACCACCGAACGCGGCGGCAGGAAGTCCAGCAGCATCGACAGCAGAACGACCAGCAGTCAGCGACAAGTCGTACGTTCTCGGATAGCCGACGCCTCCTGAACCCACCTCACGACCAGCGACCCGCGCAGCGCAAGTCCCGGAGGACTCAAGCACGCCCGAAACCGTGGCGAATCTTCGCATCAGATGCTACGGGCACGCGGCGGGCACTATGGAAGATCTCTTCCAACGTCCGGTACCAAGCCCGACCCGCCCGCAGGTGCTGGCGCGCTGCTGCCGACAGCGTGGTCCTGTGATACCCAGATCTCGACCACAGCTCGTGTTGCCCCGACCCGACCCAACCCCGGCCCGGCGGGCGGCGCGGTCGCGAGTATGTCGAGGATCAAGGACTCCGGCTCCGGTCCGTGGCGCCCGGAGGGGTCACCGTCCGGCGACGAACACCGCCCGCGAGGTTCCAGGCAACCCGCCGAGCCCTTCGGTAGCATGCATCTACGTAGATGGGATCTACATAAATGGGATCAAGTTGTGACGACGGGCTTTGTCGGAAGAGCGACCGAGCTCGCCCTCCTACGGAAACGTCTGGATCGAGTCGCCACCTCGCGTTCCGGAGCGGCGCTCGCCATCCGAGGCCGCCTCCAGGTAGGAAAGTCACGCCTCGTGCAGGAGTTCTGCGATCAGGCCGGCATCCCGTACCTGTTCTTCACCGCTACCAAGGGTGCCTCGCCGGTCGAATCGGTGGCCGCCTTCTTCGCGGACCTCAAGGAATCGTCCCTGCCGACCGATCGTGAACTCGTTCCCGCGCGATCCGCGGGAAGCTGGCCGGACGCCTTCCGTATCCTCGCCTAGGTCCTACCGGACTCACCGGCGATCGTCGTCCTCGACGAACTTCCCTGGCTCGCCGAGCAGGACGATCTGTTCGACGGCGCGCTGCAAACGGCCTGGGACCGGCTGCTCGCCGGGCGGCCCGTGCTCCTGCTGCTGCTCGGCAGCGACATCCACATGATGGAACGGCTCACCGCCTACGACCGCCCGTTCTTCGGACGAGCAGACAACCTCGTCCTCGGCCCCCTCAACCCGGCGGAAACCGCTCGTGCCCTCGGCCTGGACGCGGCCGACGCCATCGATGCCCACCTGGTCTCCGGCGGGCTGCCAGGCATCCTGCGAAGCTGGCCGCACGCGACTCCACCGCTGCCCTTCATAGAGCAGGAATGCGCAGACCCGGCCTCGCCGCTGTTCAGCGTGCCGGAGTCCACGCTGATGGCCGAATTCCCCACGCCTGACCAGGCGCGGCGTGTTCTCGAAGCGGTGGGCAGCGGGGACCGCACCCACACCAACATCGCCGCATCGGCAGGAAGCCGGCAGGGTGCCCTACGTTCGGGGTCGCTGTCGCCACTGCTGCGCCGACTTGTCGAGGAGAAACGGGTGCTCGCCGTCGACGAACCCCTTTCGACGCAACCCGGTAAGCCCGCGCTGTACCGGATCGCCGACAGCAACCTGCGGCTGTACCTCGGCGTACTGCGATCCGCTCATGAGCAGGCACGCCGCGGACGGCCCGAAGCGGCCTTCCGGCTCGTGCAACGCCGCTGGTCGGCATGGCGAGGTAGGGCGGTCGAGCCGCTGGTCCGCCAGTCACTCGAGCTTGCCTCAGCCGCGGGCAGGCTGCCCTGGCCCGACGCCGAAGCGGTAGGCGGCTGGTGGAACCGCCGGTTCGACCCGGAGGTGGACCTGGTCGGAGCCGACCGATCGCCCGTCGCGAAGCGCATCCACTTCGTCGGGTCGATCAAATGGCTTACAGCCCCGTTCGACGACCACGACCTCGCGGAACTCATGCGAAACGCGACCGCGGTGCCCGGCTTCACACACGGCGGCACAGGATTGATCATCGTGTCCCGCTCCGGTACCAGCCCACGCCTGGATCCGGCCAGGGTGACTCTCGTACAGGGCCCGTCTGCCCTTCTCTCGGCCTGGCAACCAGCGACCTGACCGGACGGACCGTCAGTCAGCGGAGGCGACTCCACGGCCCCGGTCGACTACGGGGCCCAGAGCGTGTCGACGGGCAGGATGTGCAGGCGGTCCTCGAACGTGTACGAGCGTGTTCCCAGGTAGAACACGACACCGGCCACGAAGGCGTCGCCGGTGGCTGCGCGGAGTTTGCGGAGCGGGACGAGATCCTCACCCGGTACCCGACCGGCAGCCTTGACCTCGAACGCCACCAGCATCCCGTCATCACGTTCGACAACAAGGTCGACTTCGTCGCCGTCACGGGTGCGCCAGTGGCCGGCCCCGCTGACCCAGTCCGTCCAGGATGCCTGTTTGAGCAGCTCGGTGACGACAAACGTCTCCAGGAGATGTCCGAACTCGGTGAGCGTGGTCGGGTTACGGGCGGCCAGTTTCCGCGGTGTCAGCCGCAGCAGCCGAGCCGCTACCCCGGAGTCCAGAACATGGACTTTCGGTGACGCCGTGGAGCGTGCGGTAAGCGTGTTTCCCCATGCCGGAAGCCGGTAGAGCAGAAACACCGCCTCAAGCAGCCGTAGATAGCTGTGCGCGGTCCTCTCGTCGAGGCGGACGCTCGATGCCGCACGAGTGATGTTGAGTATCTGCGCGGTCTGGCTCGCCAGCCGCTCGAACAGGATCGGCAACGAAGCCGCCTGACGAATCCTGCTCAGTTCCCCGACGTCGCGTTCGAGGCTGAGCCGGACGTAGTCGTCAAGCCAGCGGCTCCGTGACGCGAGCGAGGCCCGCGCGAGCACCGACGGGAACCCGCCCGCCGTGACGCTGTCGATGTACTCCTCACGGCTGGTCACCGACGGCCGGGCCGCGGCCACGGCGGCGGCCGGGTCGGCGAACAGGTCCTCCAACAGGTGCTCGTGAACCCCCCGGAGCTCACCCTGCGACAGCGGATAGACCGGCAGCCGGTGCAGACGGCCAGTGAGCGCCTGGGCAGCCCGGGGCAATGCCTCGTGGCGGGCCGAGCCCGTCAGAACGAAGCGACCGGGTCTACCGTCACGGTTGAGTTCAGCCTTGATCGCGTCGAGGACAAGCGGGACGTGCTGGTACTCGTCGATACAGACCGGTCGTGGGCCCGCGACGAACGTGCCCGGGTCCCGGGCCACCGCGTCGCGTATGGCCACGTCGTCCAGGTCGACCAACTCCGCGCCGACCTCACCGGCGAGGTTTCTGAGCAGGGTCGACTTGCCCACCGACCGGGGGCCCTGAAGAAGGACCACGGACTCCTCGAGCATCCGGCTCGCGACGATGGGCGCCAGCCGCCGCGGCACCAGGCCGCGCAACCGCGTACTCACGGCCGAGACTCTACCCGAGCTACGGATTTGGAGGGGGGTGAATGCCGGATCTGGAGGGGAGTAAGTGCCGGATTTGGAGGAGGGCGAGCACCGGATCCGGAGGCATCCGAACTACGGATCCGGCGGGCTTGTCACGCCGGAGACAGCGGCGCCGAGAGCCACCAGCCGGAGCGCGACCGCCACGAGCCCGGAACGAGTACGTAAGTGGCTGCTACAGCAGCCAGTTGCTCCCTCGTTGTCGTGATCTCCTTTTCTCACGTTCCGACCGGTGTTGGTGTCGGGACTGGTTGTCGGGACGGGATGCGGCGGGTGAGGAACAGGGCGGCCAGGGCGATGACGGCGAGTAGCGACAGGGAGGCCCGCAGGCCGTCGATACGGGCGCCCGCGTTGTCGGTGGTGATCGCCTCGGCGGTGTCAGGTGGGACGCCGGCCTCGTCGAGGCGGCTCTTCAGGTCCTGATCGGACAGGAAGGGGGCGCCTTCGGACAGGTGCACCTCGGCATGCGTGGCCAGGTCCGCCGGCACGGCGGGGTCCTGCTGGACGCCGGTGAGGAACGACGTTGTCAGCACGGAGACGAGCACCGCGCCAGCCGCCGCGGTACCGATCGAGGCGCCCAGGTTCGTCATCGTGTTCTGCACCCCGCCGACCTCACCGCTGTGCTCGTCGGCGACCGCGGACACGGTGACGCTGCCGAGCTGCGACGCGAGCGCGCCCACCCCGAGGCCCGCGCCCACCCCGAGGCCCGCGAGCAGCATCGGCCATGTCACGATCTCCGGCCCGGCGCCGACGTCGAGCGCCGCAGTCGTGATCGTTATACCGGCGAGCAGGGCAAGGAAACCGCTCCGGACGACGCGCCGGGGCGAGGCCCGAGGGAAGGCCCGGGGGATGCCGACGGCGGCCACCAGCAGGGCGACGGACAACGGCAGCAGGCGGACGCCGGTCGCGACCGCTGAGAGCCCGAGTGCCACCGACAGGTACAGCGGCACCACGAAGAAGAGACCCGCCTGGAGCAGGTACTGGAAGAAGAACGAGGTGAGCCCGGCCCGCAGCGTCCGGTCACGCAGCAGCGCCGGGTCGAGCAGCGCGACGGCGTGCCGGGCGAGCCGGTGCTCCTGCCACCAGACGAAGAGCCACAGGATGGCCCCGCCGGTGATGATCAGCCAGATCACGGGCGAGAGGCCCAGCCAGACGGGCGCGCCGGGCGCCGGCCGGACCAGGCCCCAGCTCCCCGACCGCAGGACGCCGTACACGACGAGAGCCAGACCGGTCGCGGACAGCGCGGCGCCCACGAGATCGAGACGCCCGCCCGCCGTCGTCGTCGTCGGAGGCGCCGTCATCGGAGGCGTAGCCGCCATCCCCCGGGTCAGCCACAGGATGACGCCCACCACGAGGACCTCGCCCGCGAAAATGAGGACGGCAAGGTTCCCGGCGACGGAGGTCGTCAGCGACCCGCAGCCGTAGACGACGCAGCCGAGGGTGAACACGCGCCGATGCCCGAGGATCTGCCCCAGCCTGCCTCCGGTGATCATGAATGCGGCCATCACCAGGGTGTAGAAGGTGATGGCGGTCTGGATTCCGGTCACCGTGGTGCCGACGTCAGCGGCCACGGTGGCGATCGACACGTTCATGACCGAACTGTCCAGGGTCATGAGGAACTGCGCCGCCGCCAGCGTGGGGAGAACGGCCCGGCCCGCCGCGACGGCTCCTCCCGCCCTGGCGCCGGGGCCCTGGTTCCCGGCAGTCCGACGGGTCATCGGTCGGCACGCCCGCCCTGGCACCTGGTCACGTCAGGACTCCCGATTCTGGTTCCGGCCGCCGCGGCCGGAATCCCGTTTGGCACGTGTTCTCGTCATGGTGCGGGTGGCCGGTTTCTGCGTCTCGTTGCGCCACATTCCGACGATCGCCCCTCCGGTGAGAACAACACCAAAACCGATCAGCCAGGAAAGAATCGTAAAAACGACGCCGATACTCCCGTAGTTCCGCTCGTTCGAGACGATGGACGCGGAAAAGGTCAGTCTGCTCACCACGCCCAGGCCGGTCAGGCCGACCGTCGTGAACGCGGCGGACGGCCAGACCTCGCGCCACCCGAGCCGGCCGAGAGTGAGAATTCTGGTACCGGCCCAGAGAAAGAGCAACAGCCCCGCGGTGTTGAGCAGGCCGTAGCCGATCTGACCGGGAATGGTGCCGGTGAGCAGCGCCCCGGCAGCGGTGGTGCCGGCGAGAAAGACAATGAGCCCGCAGAGCCAGCCGACCTGGGCCGGGACACCGCGAAGCCCGAGCGGCCGAAGCCCGAAAACCCTGACATAGACGGACTGCACGGCCGTGGCCAGGCTCAGGCCGCCGAGAATCAGCCAGAGCGCGCCCAGTATCGACCAGCCGTTGCGGACCGTCCCGTCCTGTGGCGCGAAAAGCCGTTCGACAGCCTGCGCGGCCTCCTGACTCAGACCCATCCGCCTGATGATCACTTCTGCCGCGCCCCCGGAGCGCAGCGGCGACAACGCGGCCAGCGCGATGATGAACGGAAAGAACATCATCAGAATGAGCGCGGCGAGGTTCATCGCACCGTTGATCAGATCACCCTGACGCAGCCTGGACGCCAGATCCTCCGCCGCGCTGCCCCGCAGCCGCGCCCGAACACGCCGGACAGCCGTCGCCATCCGCCCGAACAGTCGCCGTATCCGGTCCGCGGCGGCACCGCCTGCGCCACGGACGTCGACGGCTCCGCCGGCGCCGTCGGATGGCCGAGGGGTACGCCCGTCACCGCGCGCGCGTCGGCTCCTGGGCATGACTCCCTCCAGACCGCGCATCCTCACCGCCGTCAGCGGCCGCGATCGTCCGCCAACCAGTCGACCGGCCAACCGGCCGACCAGCCCAACCGGCCAACCGGGCCGTGCACCTCAGCATCTCGGCACGTGGGCGTCCTCGCACCTCCGACGGTCCGAAAGCAGCGGAAGGTGCTCCTCACGGCAAAGGCACCCGATTCCCAGCACGGCGCGCGGGTGTCGCTGTGGCGGTTTGGCCGCCGACGGTAAAAGTCGTCGATTTCAACCAGGTCGACCCGGCACGGGCGAGGACGGGGGGCGGTGCGCGTGGCGCGGACTGAAGCTGGTGGTGGACCCGGACGTCGGGGTGAAACTCTCAGTCCCACTCTTCCCAGGGAGGTCCGGCCGCGAGCAGGGAGGCGCGCTGCCAAATAAGCAAATACTGAGACCCCCCCCCGAAAAGTTGCTGTTCCGGCGGGAACGCTGGGCGTCGTGGCGGCGGTAGCGCAACGTTGGGACGTCGAGCAGAATGCCGGTGGCGAGCGCGGAGCCGGCGATGAGGGTCGCGGTGTCCTCGACGCCGCGCAGCGCGGCCCATCCTCCGACGGTGAGAAGCAGGTTCCGCCGCCACATCACCCCTGCCGGATGTACGGGTGGCAGCGTGCGGTCGGGTAGGGCGGACGCCCAGGCGACGGCGAGCGCTCCGCGTGCCAGCGGTCCGGCGGGCACGGCCAGCGGCGCGGTGCGCAGGGTCCCGTCAGCATGCAGGTCGCGGGCGTGGCCGACCGCGTAGCCGGCGTGGGTGTGGGTGGCGAGCGCGCCGCTGAGGGCGGCGAGCGCGCCGGGTTCGAGCTCGTCATCGGCATCGAGGTTCTGCACCAGCGGCGCGGTGCACGAGCCGAGGGCGATGTTGCGGGTGACCGCAGGGCCTTCCTCGGTGCCGTGCGCGGCAATCCGGACCCGGCCGTCGTCCGCCGCTCCGCAGGCGGCCAGCGCGTCGAGAACCTCCCCGGGAGGCCCGTCGACCTGGACCCGCCACGTCCAGTGGGGATGGCGCTGGCGGTGCAGCGACTCCCACGCCGCCGGCAGGTATCCGGCGTACTCGGCGTGTACCGCGGTGACCACATCCACCCACATGTTCGCAATGTGTACCAGTCCGAGTCGAATTCGTGTGATAGATATGCCGATAAGGTCCAGCGGAGGGGACACATGGACGTCGCATCGATCAACACGTGACTCGGCCGGGTGGCCTCAGCCGACTCCCGCGAGCTGGACCGGGTCTGCGAGGAGGTCGCCGCCGAACTGATCGACGCGGACGTCGAGCCCCCCTTCCGCATCCCGTCGGCGGACTTCGTCACCGACCCCTGGCTGATCTGCGCTGACCGGTACTGGCGCCGCCGGCTGCTCCATCAGCCCACCGTCGAAGTCGCGGCCCGCTGCGCCCGCTGGCTACACGACCACACCGACCCGCCCGTCCGCCCGGACATCATCGAGAAGTGATCGCTGGGCTACGCCTTCATCACCAAGGACACCGTCGAGTCCCGCCACGACCTCACCCTCGCCACCGGCCGGATCGTCGAGACCTTCAGGACTCCAGCGACATCTGCTACTTCGCCACGCTTTACCACGCCGGCAAGCTGCGCGCGAACTTCTGGTTCGACGAACTCCACCAGTTCCTCGAATCCTCCCTGCTCGCTGTCGCCGCCGGCCAGCACCGCGACGACCCGCTGTTCACGGGTCTACGCGCGTTCGCAGCCTTCGGCAGCCGCACCATCACCACCAGCCACGCGCTCGAGCTCCTCGACACCGCCTGGAGCGCGGCGCCCCGCTCCCGCGCCGTCGTCGACGTCTGCCTCAACGCCCTGTGGGCCGCCCCGCCGTTCCCCGGCCAGGGCGAACAGCTGCGCCGGCACTCCGCCGAGGCCGTCGCGGAGTACCCTGACGACCACCTCTTCCGGTTCCGCCTCGCCAGCGGACAACGCATATGCGGCGACTACACCGACGCGCTGGCCACCATCGACACCGCGCTGCGGCTCCTGCCCGCGATCGGCGCCAGGATCAGCCACGAACTGCTCCAGGGGCAGTACCTGCGGGAGCGGGCGACGATCCTGGAAGGGCTCGACCGCGCCGCCTGGACCAGCGACCAGCAGACCCGCTGGCGTGACCAGGACACCGCCAACCGGGACCTCCGCCGGACCCTCCAGACCTCCGCCATCCGCGCCGTCGAACTCGTCACCGTCTTCACCGCGGCCATCGCGTTCGCCGTCGGCTCACTCCAGATCACCCTCACCGGCACCCTGCCCCTGCGCGACCGCGCGCTCCTCCTCGTCCTCCTCGGCGCCGGACTCCTGCTGTTCGCCCTCCTGACAGTTGCCGGCACCTGGATCATCACCGGCCGACACCACCCCGACCCCCGGACCACCCCACCCGACCCCGGCGGCACCCAGCGTTAGAAGCTGTCTGCCGACTTTCGCCAAAGCGGCTCTCCTGAATGACGGCCGACGCGATTCCCTGGGCGGTAGTCGGGTTCTCGACCCGCGCTGGTTCAGGATGTCCCCCATGAAGACCATCGTGATCACCGGAGGCACCGACGGCATCGGCCGCGGGCTCGCCGAGCACTGTCTGGATGACGGGTACGACGTGCTCGTCGTTGGAAGGAGCGAAGCGAAGGGCGAGGCGTTCGCGAGCCTGAGCGAGCATGCTCACTTCCTGCCGGCGGACCTGAGCCTGATCGAGGCGAACCGCCGGGTCATCGGGCAGATCGCGGAACGGTTCCCGAAGATCGATGTGCTCGTGCTGGGCGCGCGATACCACCGCTCGGCCAGGACGGTGACCGGCGACGGTATCGAGAGCAACTTCGCGCTGTTCTACCTGAGCAGGTTCCTGTTCAGCCACGGGCTGGCCGGACCGCTGCGCCGAGCCGAGCACCCGGTCGTGCTCAACTTCGGTGGCGCCGGCCTGACAACACCGATCCGATGGGACGATCTTCAGTTGGAGCACGGGTATCACGGCGTGAGCGCGATGGGCCACGCCGGCCGGCTCAACGACCTGCTCGCCGTGGACTTCCTCGACCGGCACGCCGACACCGACATCAGGTATGTGATCAATCTGCCCGGCGTCGTTGTCACGAGCTTTGCCGGGGAATACGAGCACTCCCCGGTCACCGCGAGCCAGGTCGAGGAGCTTCGCGTCGTCGGCAAGCCGGTCAGCCAGGCGGTCGCGGAGATCCTGCCCTTCCTGCGGCCCGGCGGTGACCGCCTCACAGCGGTGCGGGAAGGACTGCGCCTGGCCCTGGAGCCGAGCGCCTGGGACGCGACCGAGGCCCGCCGGCTGCACGACCTCACGCAGGCTGTCCTGGCCGAACACGACCACCGAACGGTACGACGTCAGCTTTGACCCATTGTCATGACGGGAATGCCACCCTGCGTCGAACTCCGGGCGCCAGGAGTCGAAATCACGGGACCCTTACGCCTGTGTGGGGCTGCGGGGTCTGGCGTTCTCCCTGTACGCGGTTGAGTTTGAACTCTGCGCCCAGCCGGAAGCAACGGCCTGCGCTCAAAAGCTGTCATCTATTATACTCTGGGACAGCTGCGATCAATTGCCGGGTATAGGCATGCCATGTACACGGAAAGGTCATTCCAGCCAGCCGGTTCAAGGGTGCCAGAAGGCCGTCTGCTGACTTTCGTCAAATCGGGTCGGCGGGCATCGAAGGATATGAGTCCAGTGCTGCTGTGACAGCGCTGGACTCACATCCTTCGATTTCAGGGGGAACAGATGCCATAGCAACCCTTGATCGGCGGGGCTTCTTCGTCGCGCGCCGGTGCCGGCGCCTCGGACGGCCCGATGATCATAGAGTTGGCAGCCATGGCCCGTTATACGCAGATTGCCGATGATTTGGCTCGTCGTGTGCGGTCAGGGGAGATCACGGCGGGTGACGAGTTGCCCGGCGTGCGGGAGTACGCCCGGACGCCGGGAACGACGTCGTCGACGGTGGTGCGGGCCTATCGCTATCTGGCGGATGCCGGAGTGATCACGATGGCGGACCGGCGGCGGGCGCGGGTCGCCGGTGAGGGTGCGATCGCCGCGGCGCGCCTGTTGGAGCCGGAAAGGGTGTACCGGCTGGCGGGCAGCGATGACCCGGCGCTGGGTGTCCTGCTTGACCGGCTCGGCGCGGCGGTCGTGCCGGTAGGGGCGCGGGGGAGTTTCCAGGAGACCGTCGAGCACACCATGGAGGGCCGACGTCCGGGCGGTGACGATCGACATGTCCACCGTCTACCGGACCGCCGCGCGGGCCGCGCTACCGCACCCGATGGTCGCGGTCGACCCATTCCACGTCGCCCAGCTCGCGAACAAGGCGGTCGGCGACGTCCGCCGCCGGGCCACCCACCGGCTCCGCGGTCGCCGTGGCCGTGCCGCCGACCC
This sequence comes from Protofrankia symbiont of Coriaria ruscifolia, assembly GCF_900634745.1. Taxonomy (NCBI): domain Bacteria; kingdom Bacillati; phylum Actinomycetota; class Actinomycetes; order Frankiales; family Frankiaceae; genus Protofrankia; species Protofrankia symbiont of Coriaria ruscifolia. The sequence continues at coordinate 16,837 of NZ_CAAAFR010000043.1, read as the reverse complement.
CGAGTACACGATCAAAACGCTGCTCCTGACCCTTGGCGCATACTGTTCCAAAGGTGAGCGATGCCACCGGAATCGAGACAGACGCCGATGTGCAACAAGAGGTTCCTCTCCGGCACAACGAGGGCTTCCGTATGCTGTGGATCGGCCAGCTGCTCTCCGATACTGGCTCAGGGATCGGCCTGCTCGCCTACCCGCTGCTTATCCTGGCGCTGACCCACTCGGCGGTGCTCGCCGGGGTGGTGGGGACGTCGCGGGCAATTACCCTGCTGTGCCTGCAGCTGCCCGCCGGGGCGCTCTCTGACCGGTTCGACCGGCGGCTGACGATGATCATTTGTGACACCATGCGCGCGGTCCTGCTGGCCCTGCTCGGCATCCTGATCGTGACCCATCTCGCGTCCTGGCCGGTCGTCCTGGTCGTGTGCCTGATCGAGGGAGGCGCAGGCGCCATCTTCAACCCGGCGGCTGCCGCGGCACTGCCGGGGATCGTGCCGGACGGGCAACTGGAGCAGGCGTCGGCCGCCACCGAGGCCAGGACCTACGCTGCTGCCCTGGCCGGCCCGGCGCTCGGCGGGGCTCTTTTCGGGCTAGGCCAAGCCGTCCCGTTCCTCGCCAATGCCGTCTCCTACGTTGTCTCGTTCGGCACGGTGAACAGGATCCGGGGGCAGTTCCGACCGGAGAACGCGGCCGAGCGCAAGGCGTTGTGGCGTGAGGTGGCCGATGGCCTGCAGTTCGTCTGGCAGGTGCCGATCCTGCGCGCGGTAGCGATAACGGCACCCTTGATGAACTTCGCCTTCACCGGCGTGACCTTCACCGTCACGCTCGCGCTGCGTCATCACGGTACCTCCACTGCGGTGATCGGCCTGGTGCAGGCGACCATCGCGGCCGGCGGGCTGCTCGGCGCCATAGTGGCACCCCGGCTGCAGGGGCGCATGCGCCTGGGAGCCCTGGCCACCACGATCACCCTGGCTGGGGCCCTGCTGTTCGGCGCTGCGGCACCGCTTCTCCCGTCGCCGCTGGTGGCGGCGCCGATCGCCATAGCGCTGCTGCTCGCGCCGGCCGTGAACGCCGCGCTGTTTGCCGTGACGCTCCGCAGTGCACCGGCAGAAATGCGCGGCCGGGTCATCAACACCGTGGTCATGGCGACTACCGCGCTGGCTGCGCTGGCGCCGCTGACCGCTGGGCTGCTTGTCCAGCACGTGTCCGGCGCCTGGGCGGTGGGCGCCTTCGCCGCCACGGCCGCCGCCGCGGCAGTGCTGTGCCTGATCCTGCCAGGTTTGCGGCATGCTGCATGAGCCGCACGGATGAAGATTTCGGCAAGGACAACGTAAAATCTATCCCAGTCAGGCTCTCCGCAGTTGACCGCACAGCGCCAGCCGAAACTCCTGCCGAGACATCTATCGCCTCGGGGCGGCGGCCGTGGTTGACACCAGGTGTCGGAGGGATTGGGACGGCAAGCTTCCTCGCCGATGTCGGGCATGAGGTGCCGACCTCGCTGATGGCGAACTTTGTCACCACGACCCTGGGCGCGCCGGCCGCGGCACTGGGCGCGATCGAAGGAGTGTCGGAAGGGCTGGCCGGGGCGGGCAGGTTCGTCGGCGGCGCGCTGGCGGACGATCCCGGCCGGCGGCGCGCGGTCGCGGTCGGCGGCGCGCGGTCGCGGTCGGCGGCTACACCACCACGGCGGTGTTCTCCGCACTGATCGGGGCGACCACCTCCGTAGCCCAGGCGGGGATGTTGCGGGCTGGCGCCTGGGCGGCCCGCGGACTGCGGGTACCGGCCCGCAACGCGCTGCTCGCCGACGTGGTGCCCGCCGTCGCCTACGGCCGGGCCTACGGGTTTGAACGGACCATGGACAACCTCGGCGCGATCATCGGCCCCTTGCTGGCGCTCGGTCTGGTGTCGCTGGTCAGCGTGCGCGCCGCCATGCTGATCTCGGTCGTTCCCGGTCTGCTGGCGGCGCTCGCGATCGTCTACGCGATCCGGCAGGCAAAGCTGCCACGGGCCACCGGGCGCCGCCGGTTGCGGTTCCAGATCCGGCCGGTGCTGCGCGGGCAGCTCGGCCGAGTGCTGGCGGGGTTCAGCGCCTTCGAGGTCGGCAATGTGGCAGGCACCCTGCTGATCCTGCGCGCCACCGATCTCCTGGCCGCCGGCCACGGCACGGACGCGGCCACCCGGATCGGGATCACGCTGTACATCGCCTACAACATCGCAGCGACGGCCGCGTCCTTTCCCGCGGGCGGACTGTCCGACCGGATCGGCCGTCACGGCCATGCCCGCGAAACGACCGCGACCATGGCTTCAAACTGACCGTGACCATGGTCGCGGAACAACCGTGACCATGGCGTTAAACTGACCGCGAGCGTGTGTTTGGGCCGGCCGGAGGAGGGCGGGATGGCAGTCGGGCAGCCGAGTCCTGGCCTCTTCCCGAGACATGCCACGGACCTTGTGTCGGCGGCGCTTGGAGACACCCGAGTGGTCGTCGTCGGCGGCGCGCGGCAGGTCGGCAAGAGCACGCTCGCCCAGATGGCGGCCGACGCACGGGCCGACGCGCTCGCGCTCTACCTGGACGACGACGCGGTGCGGGCGGCCGCGGAGTACGACCCCGCCGGCTTCGTGAACCATGACGGCCTGGTAATGATCGACGAGATCCAGCGCGTCCCGCAACTGCTGCTTCCGATCAAGCACGAGGTCGACCGGCGTCCTCGCCCCGGTCGTTTTCTGCTCACCGGGTCCGCTCAGCTGTGGGCACTGCGTGACATTCCGGACCTGCTGCCCGGGAGGTCCGAGACCGTCGAGCTGTGGCCGCTCTCCCAGGGTGAGATCGACGGCGAGCCCGACGGTTTTGTCGACGCGGTCTTCACCGACGCCGAACCGCCCCTGGCGCGCAGTGACCTGCGCCGTACGGACTACGTGGCGCGCGCGCTCCGAGGCGGCTTCCCCGAGGCTGTTCGCCGGGCCGACGCCCGGCGGCGAGCACGGTTCTTCGACTCGTACATATCGGATCTCATCAAACGCGACATCCGCCAGATCGCCGAGATCGAACGGGTCGCGGAACTGCGCGGCCTTGTTCAGGCGCTGGCCGCCACGGCAGGGGGAATCCTCGTGTCTGCCAGGCTCAGCAACGACCTCGGAGTACCCGTCACCACCGTCCGAAGGCATCTTGCGGCGCTCGAGCTCATATACATCGTCCGACGGGTTCCCGCCTGGTCGAAGAACCTGACGGCCCGCGCCACCGCGAAACCAAAGATAATATTTGTCGATTCGGGGCTGGCCGGCCATCTGACGGGCATGTCGCTGCGGCGGGCTTCTCATCCGACAGCCGCCGTCGGGCCACTCATCGAGAACTTCGTGCTCGGCGAACTGGCCCGGCAGCTCACCTGGTCCGAGGAGCCGGTGTCGCTGTTCCACTACCGGGACCGGGATCGCCACGAGGTCGACGCGGTACTGGAACGGGCATCGGGTGAAATCGTCGGCATCGAGGTAAAAGCAGCCGAGACGGTACGCGCCGACGATTTCCGCGGGCTCCGCCAACTGGCGGAGCAGACCGGCGACCGCTTCCACGCCGGATACGTCCTCTACGCGGGCGGCGAGGTGCTCCGCTTCGGCCCACACATGCGAGCCGCCCCGATCTCAGCGCTGTGGGCCACTCCAGGCTCACCTGGGTAAGAGCGGCGCGCGGTCCTTCTTGGACGCCTCCACGAGCGCTGCGTCGAGCCAGGCAGTTGAATCAACAAGTTCGACGTCACGGAGCGCTGCTGGCAGCTCGGACTCCCGCATGTAGCCCTCCCCGCCAGGTGGCACAGAATGTCTCGCCTGGTACACGGCACGTAGTATTCGAACCCACGTTGTGTGCCCTCGTGGATGGTGGTCACGCAGAGCGCGACACCGGGGGTCCGGGGGTCGTCCCCCGGGTAGACATCACGTCCCTCGGCGAAGCCGATCAGAGATCGGCGAGCATGGCAAGCCAGCGGGTGCGCCGCCAGGGACTTGAACCCCGAACCCGCAGATTAAGAGTCTGCTGCTCTGCCAATTGAGCTAGCGGCGCGTGTCGCGTGCTGCAACGGGTCCGAATGTATCAGGCCCAGGCAGGATCGGGACCCACGGGTGGGCCCCGTCCAGACCAACTTGGCCACACAGGCTTCAGGGCTTCTCGCAACCGATGCCGTCATGATCGGTATCGAGACGGAACGGGTCGGCGGACAGCACCCGGATCGGTCCGGTGACGTAGTTGGGGCCGTCCCCGGAACCGCCCGCGCAGTCGTAGTCACCGATCCCGTCCTTCAGACACACGTCTGGATAGGCCAGATTGCAGAGAACGAGAGGTGCAGCCGCCGTGGTGGTCGCCGGTCGCGCCGGGGCCGCGGCAGCCCGTACGGGTGTCTGCCCGGGTGCGGCTGTGTGTGGCACCGGTCGTAACGTCGAGATCGCGGCGGCAGGGGTCGTCACGACGGCTGCAGGCGGTTGCGCCGGCTGGCTGGTGGCAGCCAGAGGCTCGGCCGAAGACAGCAGAGCGTTGATAATCGACGGTACGGAGGTGGGTGCAGAGCTCACGGACGCGCTTGGAGCGGCCGACGCGGCCGCCTGGTCACTCTTCGGAGCCAGCGCCGCCAGCACGACAAGCCCCAGGAAACTCGCTGCGGTGACGATTCCGGCACTCCGGCGGTTGTGGATCCGCGCCTGATGCAGGTGACCGCGTATCAGGCCGACAAATCCGATAATCATGATAAAAACAACCAGAAATCCACAAAAACCCCGCATGTAGCCCCCCAGCCCAGATGTGCGTGGTCAGCGACTCTAGCGCAGGTAGATCGCGCTCGGCCGCGGGGTGGCCGCACAAGGGCTGCCGGCTTACAGACATGACGCTTACCGAGATGGCGCCGCGATGCGGGCTTGCGGTCGACGTGTCGGCGCGCACCGTCCGGGGGCCCGCGCCGGCACCGGTTGGATATCCGGTCACTCCTACCAGGGACCCGACGTCCGACCGGTGCCGGTACCCGCGGGCTTCGCGGACACCGTCTACGCGCTGGCGACGGATTCTTCCGGCATCGGGTCGCCGAAACGCCAGCCCGGCACGATACGGCGCTGGAAGAAAGTGCGGAACTCGCGGACGGACGGCCCGTCCGGCTTCACCCAGAGAGTTTTCTCGGGATGCCGCAGCCACCTCAGAACGTCGATGTCGGCATAGACGTTCCGCCGGACCGTGAGCCACATCATACGCGCAAGCAGATGGTTGAAGGGTGCGAACAGCGGGCCGGGGCCGATCTTACGGACGATTACCCGGTACCCGAAGAACATGACGTCGTCGCGGACGGGGGTGCCGCCGAGAACTATCGTCAGCAGTGGGCCGGACCGGTCGACCGTGGCGTCCTTCTGCGTCCGGTAGAGCGAGGCGGACGGCCCGATCATCTCGATGAAGGCGAACGGCCTGAACCACTTCTGGACCTTCTTCATGCCGGTTTCGTCGGCGGGCCGCAACTGGTACTCGAGGCGGTCCTCCTTGTTCACCAGGATGGAGTACTCCAGCCGCCCTGCACCCTTGTGCGCAACCGGGAAGTGATAGATGTCGGAAACATGTTCCGCAACCGGCAGCAGCGTTCCCCGGGCAATGTAGATCTGACCCTTGAGGTTCAGGTACTTCTTGGAGTCGGCGTAGGGCACCTCGATGAACTCACCGGCCGGTTCCGGGCCGTACCAGAACCAGATGTTTCCGGCGTGCTCACGGACGGGGATCGAACGCTGGCCCGCCCGCGGGGGGATCTTCGACTGGTCCAGCCCCGGAATGACCTCGCAGCCACCGTCGGTCCGGAACTCCCAGGCGTGGTAGCCGCACTTGATCCGGTCCTCGACCACGGTGCCGCAGCGACCGAGGTCGGCACCCATGTGGCAGCACTGACTGTCGACCATGCCGACCCTGCCGCTCTTTCCGCGGAAGAGCGCGAACTGGTGAGACATGAACTCGACAGGCAGCACCTGGCCCGGCGCGAGGTCCTCGCTGAATCGGGCGAAATACCAGCCCAGCGGGTAGTCGGTCTTCTGCTCCTCGCCGAACGATTGACCCTCAAGCAGCCGTCTGTCATGTTTCTTGAGTTGTTTCTGCCATTGCGACTTCGCCACGGGTCCTCCGCGAGTAATACTTGGAGAAGAATAGGTGTACACGAGATAGCCGGCGAGATAGCTTGCATTATTGGCTGGTTGACCGCACCGGGCGGCAACACATGATCGACGTTAGCATGTGGCCCGCACCAGATCCCGGGGACGCCGCTGCGTGACGGAAACAACAAGCGACACACGGCAGCGAGGTAACACGGTAACGGCCGTGTTTCAATCAGAGGGCACCCGGTCGGGCGCAACCCGTCACCGCTGCCATGCCCATGCGGAGGCCCGTTTCCCGCGAGGTATGCTGTACCCGTCCCAGGCTGCGACAAAGCGTCTGCACGCCCGTATGTCGCCAACCACACACCAGGCCGCCGGCCCGATTGTTCCGGTTATTCGACGGCGGGCGGAATCATAGTTATTCCCGACAGTCAGAAGAATGTTCGACGCGCAACCAGACGCCATCCAGGAAGTTCATATTCACCGCGACCGCGTGCGGCCGAGTCCAAAAACCACGGGTCACCGGCGGCCGGGGTCCACGTCCACCCAGTTCAGGGTGCGTTCGACCGCCTTGCGCCAGCCGGCGTAGCCGCTTTCGCGCCGGTCCGGCGACCATTGGGGTTCGAAGCGGCGGTCCTCCCGCCAGTGCGTGGCGAGCTCACCGGCGTCCTTCCAGAAGCCCACCGCGAGACCAGCGGCATATGCGGCGCCGAGCGCCGTCGTCTCGGCGACCACCGGACGGCTGACGGGGACGCCCAGGATGTCCGCCTGCATCTGCATGCACAGGTCGTTCGCGGTCACTCCGCCGTCGACCCGCAGGATATCCAGTGCCACACCCGAGTCCAGCCGCATCGCCTCGGCCACGTCCCGGCTCTGGTAGCAGATCGCCTCGAGCGCGGCGCGGGCCAGATGGGCGCTGGTGTGGAAGCGTGACAGACCGACGATCGCGCCCCGTGCGTCGGAGCGCCAGTACGGCGCGAACAGCCCGGAGAAGGCCGGGACGAAGTAGATGCCGCCGCTGTCGGGCACCGTCGCGGCCAGCGTCTCGCTCTCGGACGCGCTGCTGATGATGCCGAGCTGGTCCCGCAGCCACTGCACGGCCGACCCCGTGACCGCGATCGAGCCTTCCAGCGCATACACTGGGTCGTCGTCGCCGAACCGGTAGCCGACCGTCGTGAGCAGCCCGTGCCGGGAGGGCACCGCCTGCGTTCCGGTGTTCAGCAGGAGGAAGTTGCCGGTGCCATAGGTGTTCTTGGCCTGCCCGGGGGCGAAACAGACCTGTCCAACGGTCGCGGCATGCTGGTCTCCGAGGTCGGCGGTCAGCGCGACCTCGCCGCGCAGCGGCCCGGACGCAATGGTCGAACCGTAGCCGGTCGGGTCGGCTGAGGGCCGGATCGCCGGGAGCATGGCCCGCGGAATGCCGAAGAACGACAGCAGCTCATCGTCCCAGTCCAGAGTGTGCAGGTCCATCAGCATGGTACGGCTGGCGTTGGTGACGTCTGTCACGTGCAGCCCGCCATGCACTCCCCCGGTGAGGTTCCACAGCAGCCAGCTGTCCACGGTGCCGAAGACGGCCTCGTCCCGCTCGGCCGCGGCGCGGACCCCGTCGACGTTGTCGAGGATCCAGGTGACCTTGGCCGCGGAGAAGTAGGTCGCCGGCGGCAGGCCGGATCTGCGCCGGATCACCTGACCGCGGCCGTCGCGCTCCAGCGCGGCCGCGATCCGGTCGGTGCGGGTGTCCTGCCAGACGATCGCGTTGTGGTAGGGCCGGCCGGTGCGCGGGTTCCACACGATCGTGGTCTCGCGTTGGTTGGTGACGCCGAGTGCGGCGAGGTCGGACGGGCCGAGGCCGGCGCCGGCCAGGGCCGACTCGACGGCCGCGGCCGTGCGCTCCCAGATCTCGACCGGGTTGTGCTCGACCCATCCGGAGCGCGGCAGGATCTGGGCGTGTTCAAGCTGACGGCGGGCGACCTCGCTGCCATCGTGATCGAAAATCATGAAACGGGTGCTCGTGGTGCCCTGGTCGACCGCTCCGACGAAGTCGCCCATCGCCTTCCTCCCGTCACGTGCGGCTGTCGCATACGGCTGTCGCATACGGCTGTCGCATACGGCTGTCGCATACGGCTGTCGCATACGGCTGTCGCATACGGCCGGATGATCATAACCAAAGGCAACACTCACCGGAACGATAGTCACTGAAAGTAGCAGCTGCTGGAAGCGGTCGCCATGGGAGCATGACTCACCGGGGCCCATAGTCCCTCAGCCCGCCAGGAACGCCGACACCTGATGTCCCTGATGTCCCGCGCCTGGCAGAGGCGAGTATTGACATCACTCCACATCACACGCATCGTGGACGGCGTGCATACCGAGTCTCGGCTCGTGACCCGAGGCCACATTGATCTGCTGCGGGTCGCCTCAGCAGCCTGTCCGGGCTTTCCTTCCTCCCGTCGATAGCCGCGCGCACCCGCACGCTTCCTGACCCACCCCACGGGCTGTCGCGCCCCTTCCGCCGGCCGAAACCACGTGTTCCCCACACGTTTCGTTTCCATCCCCTACGGGACGCGGAAGAAAACAACGATGCGCATCCGCGCCGATCATCGCGACAGCATCCATCCGACGACAGGAGATGCACAATGACATCCGCACCGCCCGCAACATTTGCGTCGAGACGGCCGCCCATCGGCATCCGCAGGTATGCGGCCGGCAGCGCAACACCGCTGGCCACGGTGTCCGAGACGCCACCCGATATGCCGCCCGGCCGGGGATCCGTCCTCATCCTGACCGGTCGGGGCGAGACAGCGGCCTCGTTCGAACGGCTCAGGCTCCGCCTGGCCCTCGACGGCTATACGATCACCATCTCCGAGGAGCCCGGTGACAGCGTGTCAACGCTGGCCGAAGCGCGTATTCCCGAAGCACCCTTCATCCTGCTGGGCTCCGACATCGGCGGGCTGCGCGCGCTGACCCTCGCGGGCTCCCCGGCTCTGCGCCCGGACGGCGTGGTCCTCCTCGGGCTGCCGCTCCTGCAACGTCCCATCACGGCTGACGGCGGTGCCGGCAATATCGGCAGTGCCGGCGCTTCGGTGTACCCGGTTCCGCGGGCCCTGCCCGACCTGCCCATCCTGCTGATCCACGGGGTGGACGACCAGGTGAGCCCGCTACCGCTCACCCAGATGATCATTCGTACCGCACCCCGTGCGCAACTCACCGTGGTACCGGGTCAACATGATGTGATCGCCGGACCCGGCTACCGGACAGTGGCCGCCAGCACTCTGGTGTTCCTGGAGTCACTGCATCAAAATCCGCTCTCCGGATGAGTTCGGATCACGTGGAAATGCCGGCGGGCGGTGTGCGTGAACCGACAACGATCCTTTCCAAGGTCACGTCAAGGAGACCAGGGCATGTCCACAGGCACCAATCTCGTCACCAGCATCCGCGAGCAGTTCCGGCAGACCCCGCTACGCGTGGCCGACCAGACGCTGCCGAAGGGCCCCGAACCCGCGGGATCCGTCGAGGAGATACGGCTACACCGTAAGCAGCGGCTGGCGGCTGCCTTCAGGCTGTTCGCGAAGTTCGGCTACGACCACGGCATCGCCGGTCATATCACGGCGCGTGACCCGGAGCTACCCGACCACTTCTGGGTCAACCCACTCGCCGTGTCGTTCGCCCAGATCAAGGTCTCCGACCTGCTACTGGTCAACCACGACGGCGACATCGTGATCGGCAACCGTCCCGTCAACACGGCCGCGTTCGCCATCCACTCCCAGGTGCACGCCGCCCGTCCGGACGTCGTCGCCGCGGCACACGCCCATGCCGTGGCCGGTAAGGCATGGTCCTCCCTCGGCCGGTTGCTCGACCCGATCACCCAGGACGCCACCACGTTCTACGGCAGCCACTCGCTCTACGCCGATTTCAACGGTGTGGTCCTCGACAAGGAGGAAGGGCGCAACATCGCCCAGGCTCTGGGCCCGAACAAGCTCGTGATCCTGCAGAACCACGGCTTCCTCACCGTCGGACGCTCCGTGGAGGAGGCGGCGTGGTTGTTCATCACCGCCGACCAGAGCGCGCACGCACAGCTTCTCGCCGAAGCCGCCGGCACACCGAAGCTCATCCGGCACGAAGTCGCCGAGCCACTGGGCGGCAGCCGTGCCTTCGGCGGCTTCAGCTTCATCCCCTACTGGGACATCATCACCGCCGAACAGCCGGACCTGCTCGACTAAGCCGGACCTGTTCGATCAGCAAGCTGGCCACTGAGCGCGCCCGGCACCAGGGGTGTAGATCATCGAGCGGGGTGAACGGACTCCCCGCGCTGCACGGGGGGACGCAGCGCGGGGATCCGGCAGTGCCACGCCCGACGTACCAATCGACGATGAGAGGACGGCCTGATGAGCGGTTTGAGTGAATACCTGATCGGCAAGCGCGACGCCGTTCTCGCGCAGCGGGAGCAGGTTGCCGCAGGTGACGTCAAACCGTTGGCCGTCTCGGCAACCGTCACGGCGGAGGGACGCACGGGCGTGCGTCGCATCCGTGCCCGCGAATTCCAGATCATCAGTGACAGCGGGCCGGATCTCGCCGGGCACAATCTGGGCCCGACCTCACCCGAGATCCAGCTCGGGGTGCTGGGCAGCTGCCTGACCCACACCTTCCTGATCCAGGCAGCCGTGCTCAGCGTCCCCCTGGACTCCCTCGACATCGACGTCACCGCCACATTCGACCCTCGCGCCGGTGAACCCGGGTACGAGCACGTGCCGGTCTACCCGCACGACCTCCGCTACACCGTGCGGCTGTCCTCCCCCGCGTCCGACGAGAAGATCAGCGAACTGCACCAGGCCGTGGAACGCACCTGTCCGATTCTGAACCTGCTGATCAACCCACAGCCGATCCACGGCTCACTCGAGCGCGTCCCGGCCCCCTGAAACCGGACGGTATGCTGGGCCCGACATATGTCGCATCCCACATGTCATGTCCTATTGTCCCGTACGCCGTGGCCAGCAGCGGGACTCACCTCAGGGAGGCCCCCGAAACATGTCGGGCTACCAGTTCGACGTGTTCCTCAGCTACCGGCGGGCGGGTACGGTCCTGCCATGGGTGCACAACCACTTCCACCGGATGCTCGTGAAGTGCCTGACCGACGAACTGGAGCGCAGGCCGAAGATCTTCATCGATGTCGACGGGGTCGAAGTCGGGGACCACTGGCCGGACACACTCGCCCAGGCCCACAGCCGGTCACGCCTGCTGGTGGCGGTATGGACTCCGTCCTATTTCGGCTCTCACTGGTGCGTCGCGGAATGGCGCAGCATGCAGCACCGTGAGGCGATGTTCGATCTGAGCACAGCGCCGGATGCACGCCGCCTTGTATATCCCATACGGCTCAAGGACGGTACCAGGTTTCCGAGCGACGCGAAGAAGACCCAGCAGCAGGACATGAAGGAGTGGAACGTCTCCTCGCCCGCCTTCGAGCAGACACCCGCATACGCCGGGTTCGAAAAGCAGGTGGGAACGGTCGCGGAGGAGCTGGCGGCGAAGCTGGAGCTGGTGCCGGACTGGCGCCCGGATTTCCCGGTACTGCGTCCGGACCCCGAACCACTCCACCGCGCGGACGTACCGAGGCTGTAAACACATGAAACATGTGAAACACGTGAGCGGCACGGTCGTGACCTTCTACTCCTACAAGGGCGGGGTGGGGCGCACCTTCGCCCTGGCCAACACCGCGGCGCTGCTCACCTCGTGGGGCTATCGGACGCTCTGCATCGACTGGGACATCGACGCGCCGGGCATCCCGTTCTACTTCAGCCGGCGGCTGTCCCCACCCAGGACCGGCCTGGTCGATTTTATCAACGATTTCGCGCAAGGCCGGGATCCGCATGTCGGTGACTATGTCAGCCGGATATTCCTCCCGGGGCGGGACATACCCCTGGATCTGCTTCCCGCCGGCTCGTCCGACCCCTCCTACGTCCCCCAGGCCCAAAAGATCGACTGGGCCGACCTGTACGACAAGAAGGATCTCGGCGCCTTTCTGGAGGACTGTCGAGAACGCTGGTTGGAGGACTACGATTTCGTCCTGGTCGACAGCCGGACCGGAATCACAGATATCAGCGGGATCTGCACGGCACAACTTCCTGACATCCTGGTCGTACTCTTCACCGCCAACGAGCAGAGCCTGCGTGGGGTTGTCGACGTCGTGCGCCGCGCCGAAAGGGCCCGCGACGACCTGCCCTATGATCGCTCCCTGCTGATGACCCTCCCCGTTCCCGCGCGATTCGACTCCCGGGAGGAGTACCGCCGGGCCCAGTACTGGCAGGAACGATTCAGCAAGGAGCTCGCTCCACTTTTCCGGAACTGGGCCGTGGAGGGAGTGTCGATCGAGCGACTGCTCGGTTTCCTCACGATCCCCTATGTTTCCTACTGGAGTTTCGGCGAGGACCTGCCGGCACTCGAGGAGGAGGATCCCACACCGGAGAAGATCGGATATTCGCTGGAGACCCTCGCGGCCACGATCGCCCACCGGTTGGACCGCAGCGAACTGCTCGTGGAAAGCAGGGACTCGTTCGTGGACGCGGCCACCCGGCTGGGGCTGCGATCACGCAACGACGACGGCTACGAGATCGATGTCTTCATCAGCAGCTCCCGTAAGGACGACCGACTCGCGACGTCGCTGGAGGACCTGCTGGCTCGCCGGTCCCTGCGAGTGGTAAGGCCATCACGGCTGCGCCAGCTCGGTGTCGGCATCAGCACCGACTGGCAGCGTGAGATGGACACCCTGCTGGCCCGATCACGGCATCTCGTCGCTCTCTTCGACGGCCCCTACCTCGACCGGGCGCAGAGCTACGAGATCGATCGGTTCATCCGCCAGACCCTGGACGACAGGTCCAACCGTATGGTGCTGCCCGTACTCACCTCGGACGCCGAACCCGACCATCTCCCGAGTCTCCTCGCCAGTCGTCAGTACCTGCGCATAACAGGTGAGGAAGACCTCTCGGACGTCGCGGACGGAATTGTCGACACAATCACCAGAGGAGCCCGCGGCACGTCGGGGCGCGGCTGACCGCTGCATATAGCTCTTTTCATGGCCGTCCGCCGGAGAAAACATTCGTTGGTGAAAAAAATCACGGAGGTTTGGCGGACCAGCAGGTCGCAAGGCCACGGCCGGGCGCCGATCGTCCTGCCCAGGATGATTCGCGCGATGTTGCCCGACGGAGAGATCTCCGCGGCCGTCAGGCGTAATACGTTGAGATCGTCATGGATGCAGAGACTGGCGGCGGGAACGCCGTACAACCATATGGTGATGATTTTGTGACTCATCGGGTCGACCAGGCCAAGGACCTGATCGTTACCCAGAGCCGCCTGCGCGGTCTGTTGCGGGCGAGCCGCATGGTTGCCTCGGACCTGAGCCTGCCCGTCGTGCTGACCCGCATCGTGGAAGCAGCATGCGATCTTGTGGATGCCCGTTACGGCGCACTCGGCGTGATCTCCCACGACCAGAACCTCGAACAGTTCGTCCATGTCGGCTTCGACGAGAGCATGGTCCGCCGGATCGGCGACCTTCCGCGGGGTAAGGGCATCCTCGGCCTGCTCATCCGGGAGCCCTACCCGTTGCGGCTCGACGACATCACCACCGACCACCGGGCGGACGGCTTCCCGGCCGGGCATCCGCCCATGCACAGTTTCCTCGGCGTCCCGATCCGGATCGGCACCAAGGTGTTCGGCAACCTCTACCTGACGGACAAGCAGAACGCGTCGCGTTTCACCGCCGAGGACGAGGAACTCGTCCAGGCGCTGGCCGCAAGCGCCGGCGTCGCCATCGAGAACGCACGGCTTTTCGAGGAGTCCCAGCGCCGGCAACGCTGGTTGCAGGCGTCCACCGACATCACCCGCCATCTCCTGGCCGAGGGTCCGAATCCGCTGGAACTGATTGCGCGCAGAGCCCAGGAAATCGCCGTCGCGGACTTCTCCGCCGTCCTGCTCCCCCGTGAGTCGGCCGAAGAACTCATCGTGGAGGTCGCCACCGGCGAATACCCCGACGGTCTGGTCGGCGCGGTCGTTCCCGCGTCGGATCCACTCGCCGGCCAGAACGGCCCGCTTATGGTCATTCCCCTGGTCGCCTCGGGCGAAAGCGTCGGGGCACTCGTGCTCGGCCGGCGGATCGAAGGCCGGCTTTTCACCGATGCCGACATCGACATGGCCTCGGGTTTCGTCGGGCACATAGCGCTGGCGCTCGAGCTGGCCCAGGCCCGAGCCGACCGCGACCGCATCGCCGTCCTGGAGGAGCGCGACCGTATCGCCCGGGACCTGCACGATCACGTGATCCAGCGGATCTTCGCCACGGCGATCGGACTGCAGGGCCTGGTCTCGCGCACCGACGGGGCAAAGCAGGAGGACCGGCTCGCCGCCTACATCGACGATCTGGACGAGACCATCGGCCAGATCCGGACAACGATCTTCCAGCTGCGGCGGCGCGGACGTAACGACGTCCCGAGCCTGCGCGGGCAGATCCTCGACATCGTCGATGACGCGACCGTCTCCCTCGGGTTCGCACCGCACCTGCGGTTCGAGGGCGCGCTGGACTCCACCGTGTGCAACGTCGTCGGCGAGCATCTGGTGGCCGTGCTGCGCGAAGCCCTGTCGAACGTCGCCCGGCACGCGTCGGCAACCCAGGTGTACGTGACCGTCTGGTCCACCGACGGTCAGGTGCGGCTGGACGTGATCGACAACGGGGTCGGTGGCGTGAACCCGGACGGCCGGGACAGCTCCAGCGGGCTGGTCAACATGCGCAGCCGGGCGCAGGAGCTCGGGGGCAAGTTCATCGTGTTCTCCCCTCTCGGCGCCGGCACCCGGTTGTCCTGGTCCGCCCGAACCCGTGCACCGGACCCGCCAGGTGGCATGGATCCTTCCGACGGCACAGGTCCAGGCGGTGGCAGGGACCGGTCGAGCGGTACCGGTCCGGACGGTGGCACCGACCGGTCGAGCGGCACCGGTCCGTCAGGCGGCTGAGCGCAGGGTTGGCGTCCGCGCGGCGCCCGCCAGTTCCACCACCGCGTCCAGCTCCTCGAAGCCGGCCGTGCGATGGCTGATGAGCAGGACCGTCCGACCGCGGGTCACATCCAGGATCGTGCGCATCACCGCGGCCTCGGTCACCGGGTCGAGATGGGCGGTTGGCTCGTCCAGGACGAGCACGCGAGGATCGGCCAGCAGGGCACGGGCAAGCAGCAGCCGCTGGCGCTGGCCACCGGACATCCGCTCCCCGTTCGCTCCGACCCGGGTGGCCAGGCCGTCCGGCAGGCCCGCAGCCCAGCCGCCGAGCCCGACCCGCTCGAGGACGCCGGTGAGTTCGGCCTCGGTCGCCCCGGTACGGGCGATCAGCAGGTTCTCCCGCAACGTCGCGTCGAACACGTGCGCGTCCTGGGTCATGCCGGTCACGTTCTGGTACAGCTCGTCGGTGGTGACGTCGCGCAGGTCGACGCCGCCGACCTCGACCCGTCCCGCCTGCGGGTCACGCAGGCGCAGCAGCAGGTCGACGACGGTGCTCTTGCCCGCGCCGCTGGCGCCGACGAGCGCAACCCGGGCGCCCGCCGGCAGATGAAGGTCGAAGCCGTCGAGCACCAGCGGACCGTCCGGGCTGTACCGCATCCCGATGCCGTGCATGCGGACGTCGAGCGGCCCGTCGGGCAACCGCCGCGCGTGGACCGGCTCGCCGACCGGTGGCTCGCGGTCGAGGACCGCGAACACCCGAGCAGCGGCCGCCCGGGCGTCGGCAAGGGCGGCGAAGGCAGCGGTGAGTCCCGCCAACGGCTCGAAGGCGGCGACCGTGGTCAGCACGACCACCCCGAGCATCACCCCGGACAACGCCTGCTGCCGTACCGCCGCCACCCCGACGATGCTGACCGCCACGAGGGTCAGGCCCGCGGCAAACGTTGCGGCCGCGCTCCCCCATGCCGGTGACCTGCGCCAGGACGCCACCAGTCGCAGTATTTCGCCGTCACGGTGGCGCAGCCGCGCAAGCCGCGCCCGCGCCGCGCCGAACGCCACGATCTCGTCCAGCCCGTCCAGCAGAGAGACGATCTCGGTATCCCGCCGGGCCCGCGCCACGGCGGTGGCCGTGACCATCGCCCGGGTACGCCGAGCGGTTATCGGCCCGGCCAGCACCGCGGCCACAGCAAGCCCGGCCGCCAGGACGATCCCCGCGGCCGGCAACATGACGGTAACTATGATCACCGCGCCGGCGCAGGCGAGCGCCGCGGACGCGGTGGGGCCAGCGCCGCGCAGCAGCGACTCGCCCACCCCGTCCACGTCCGCGGTGAACCTGCGCAGCAGGTCCCCGCGGCGGTGGGTCCCGAGGGCGGCGGGAGCCAGCGGCACGAGCCGGGCGAACACCTCCGAGCGCAGCCGGGCAAGACCCCGCAGGGCCGCGTCGTGGGTGGTGAGGCGTTCGACATAGCGGAAAACCGGCCGGCCGAGCCCGAACGCCCGGACGCCGACGATCGCGACCATCAATGTCAGCACCGGTGGATGCTGCGACGCCCGGACGATCAGCCATGCCGACGTGGCGGTCAGCCCGATGCCACACCCCAGCGCGAGGGCCCCGGCGAGGATACCGAGGGCGAACCGCTGCCGTGCCGAGGCGAACAGCGCCAGTGCCTCCCGGTGGGAGACGGCCGACTCCGGCCGGGACCGCATGCCTGCCGGCAGGACCGATCCGGTCGCTGGCAGGACGGATGCAGCTGCCGGTGGGAGCGATGCGGCCGCCGGG
>NZ_CAAAFR010000042.1:0-2842 GCF_900634745.1 Protofrankia symbiont of Coriaria ruscifolia | reverse complement strand
TGGGTATGATCAATGGTTTTCGGGGGTTCCAAGGGGATGATGAGTCCGGAAATAGAAAAGGCTCAGTGCATATCTTGACGAACTACTGTCGACCTCGAACTGACAGGTCAACAAGAATCTAAGTCAACTCCCACGGAGATTTCGTCCTCATGAGTAGCGCAACCAGTTCGGGTGCTTCGAGCCACCGCGACGCACGTTATCCTTCCCTGGCTGGAGTGTGGCAGCTTATCTCGTTCATCGTCGCTGACCGCAGCGGAAATTTTCTCAGCATGCCCATGGGTGCCCAACCGAGCGGCCTACTGATCTATACGGTAGACGGCCACATGTCCGTACACCTGCGCGACCCGCGGCGTCACACCTCGAGCACATCCGTCCCCGAATTCGCACATGGCTCGCATGTCGACGCCGAATCGATCGCCATGAACCATCCCTATATCGGATACTGTGGAACCTATCGCCTATCTGACGATCAAGTCATCCATCATGTGCAGGCGGCATCTGTTCCCGAATGGATTGGAGAGAACCAGGTTCGCGATTTCGCACTGAGAAGGGATGTGTTGACATTGTGTTGTCCGGCGAAGCAAGACGGCTCGGACATCCGGGTCCCGTACCTGACGTGGGAGCGGATCCGGTCCGCGGAATCGCCGGAAGGCGCGACCGTAGCGCCATAGCGGCGTGTCGTTGACGAAGAAAGGAGACTGCCATGACGGGCGCACACGCCGGCCGCGCCGATTTCGGCTGGCGCGCACGATTCGCTGATCTTCCCGCCGGCCGATTCAGCTATCGGGTCTGGGGTGAAGATCGGGATGATCGAATGCGGGTCGTGTTGCTGCATGCCAACGCGGGATCGGCGGCAAGCTGGTCTCGCGTCGGCCCCGCGCTGGGGGATAGGTACCAGGTATTCGCGCTCGACCTGCGAGGACATGGTGCCAGCGTTCGACCACCCACCGGGAGGTACAGCCTACGCGAGGCCGCTGACGACGTGGTGTCTTTCCTGGCCGCCGTGGGGGCCGAGGGAGCCATGCTGGTCGGCCACTCGTGGGGAGCCGCCGTGGCCCTGGTCACCGTGACCGGTGCCGAGTCGGGGCAGCTTCCCCCGGCGGTGTCGAGGCTTGTTCTTGAAGACCCCCCGGTGATGATGTCACCACGCCTGCAACGCGAACAGATCAACCGCCTGATCAGGGCCATCGCACTGCCCGAAGACGAACTGCGGGAAATCCTCGCCGTGTTCAATGCCGACTGGCACACCGATGATGTGGACAGCCTGGTGGAGGGTTTCCGGCACGCAGACCCGGCCATCGTCGAGAGCCTGGTGCGCGATGGATCCCGTACAGGCTCGCTACTTCCACTCCTGGGTCAGCTCACTGTTCCGACCCTTCTCATCCGCGCCAACCCCCTGCGGGGCGGCCTGTGGTCTGACGAGGACTGGGCACACGCACGTCGCATCCTGCCCGCCTGCTGCACCACCATCGAGTTGCACAACGCGTCACACGACGTGCACCGTAGCCAGTTCAACCAGTTCATCCAGGCCGTTCGCGAATTCGCAGCGATCTGACAGACATTTCTGGCCGAGTAGTAGTGCTGGGTTCCTTAAAAGCTGGGGTAGATCGGGCGAGCCCGGGTATCACCGTGTTTGGCAAGGAGTATGTGATGCCCACGTTCTTGTATGCGCGGGTGTCACAGGATCCGGTCGAGGAGAAGAAGATCCGCCAGCTGGCGGGTGCCCATCACGCCCCGGCCGGCTGGATCCTGCGAGCCCAGATCATCACGGCCAGCTGGAGGGGCCAGCGCGTTCCCCGGATCGCCACCGACCTGCACTGCCATCCCAAGACGGTGCGGCTGTGGCTGCACCGGTTCAACACCGACGGCCTGGACGGGCTGGCCGACCGGCCGATCCCCGGGCGCCCCCGTCGCATCAGCGAGGCCGAACGTTCCCAGCTCATCGCCCTGGCCCGCTCCACCCCACCGGGCCGGCTGGCACGCACACCCGGCGGTGAGCTGGTCGCCGAGGACGAGGCCGGAGCGCCTCAGTGGACCCTGGATAGCCTGGCCGAGACCGCCCGCCAGGCCGGTATCGAGGTGGGGCGCAGCCAGGTGCGGCGGATCCTGCGCGCGGAACGGGTCCGGTGGCGGCGCACCCGCTCCTGGACGACGAGCAGCGACCCGGAGGTCGTCCCACAAGGTCGACAGTCGTCGAGCTCTACACCCATCCACCGGAGAACAGCACGGTGGTCTGTGCGGACGAGCTCGGCCCGGTGATCCCGCGGGCCTTCCCGCCCGCCCCGGGTTGGTCTGCGGACGGACACCGCATCAAAAATGAGATCGGCTACGGTCGGGGCCCGGAGAAGACCTGGGTGTACGGGGGCCTGCGGGTCCGCGACGGCCACGAGGTCACCGCCACGGCGCCGCCCCGGAACAGCACCCAGTACCAGCACTTCCTGCACCTGGTGGAGGAGGCCAACCCCACCGGGGACATCCATGTCATCACGGACAACCTCTCCAGCCACGACAGCAAGGCCACCCGAAGCTGGTTGGCCGACCGTCCCCGGATCCGACACGCCTTCATTCCGGTCGCCGCCTGCTGGTTGAACCTGCAGGAGGGCTGGTGGCGGATCTTCCGCAAGACCGCGCTGGCCGGGCAGTCCTTCGCCGACGCGGGCGAGATCACCGAAGCCACCCGGCTGGCCACCGCCCAGCTCAACACCCGCGCGAAACCCTGGATCTGGGGACGGCCCGCCCCACCGACCCGGAAACTCCGCCGTCGTTTTGTTTACTGCCTTTGAGGAACCCAACCCCTAGTAGTACTTTGTTAGGTTGAGTCGATCTTGTGGATGTCATCGAT
>NZ_CAAAFR010000041.1:42354-74771 GCF_900634745.1 Protofrankia symbiont of Coriaria ruscifolia | reverse complement strand
CGTCAGAGCTGCCCGAGCCGGCGGGCGAGCCGGTCCGGGCAGCGTCGTCCGGCTGGCGGCCGTCCGATCGGCGAGCCTCCGGTCGGCGACCACCCGGCCGGCCGAAATCGTGACGATCCGGTCGGCGACGTCGGCGAGAGCGGCGGAGTGCGCGACGAGCACCACCGTCGCGCGGCCCCGCAATGCCGCGACGGCTGCGGCGACCCGCTCCTCGGCGGCCACGTCCAGGCTTTCCCCGGGCTCGTCGAGCAGCACCAGCGGGGCGTCCCGGACCAGCACCCGGGCGAGCCCGACCCGGCGCAGCTCACCCGCTGACAGCTCGCCGCCGTCCTCGCCCACAGTCTGGTCCGTCGGCGGCGCCCCCGCCGCCGCGAGCGCGGCGGCGACCTCGGCGGCCTTCGCGCCGGGCCGTCCCAGCCGCACCTCGTCGGCGACCGTGCCGCCGCAGACGGCATGCGGTCGCTGCGGCAGCCAGGCGACGCGGGCCTGCCAGCCGGCCGGGTCGAGGTCAGCGAGGTCGACGCCGTCCACCAGCACCCGGCCCCGTGCCGGATGCAGCGCCCCGCGCAGCAACGCCAGCACGGTGCTCTTGCCCGCGCCGCTCGGCCCGACCAGCGCGACGATCTCACCCCGGCGGACGGTCAGGTCGACCCGCCCGGTGTTGCGCAGGTCCACGCCGTCCAACCGCAGGGCGTCGAACCGGGTGGGGGCCAGGCGCCGGCCCGGACGCGCCGCCGGCACGGCGTCGACCACGTCGAGGGCCGCGCCGGCCGCGGTCAGTCCGGACACGGTCGCGTGGTACTGCGCTCCCACCTGCCGCAGCGGCAGGTAGACCTCCGGGGCGAGCAGCAGGGCCAGCAACCCCGTGCGCAGGTCGAGCGAACCCGATACCAACCGCAGCCCCACCGACACCGCGACCAGGGCGACCGACAGCGTCGCGAGCAGCTCCAGCACGAACGACGACAGGAACGCCCAGCGCAGCGCCGCCATCGTCTGTTCCCGGTAGGCGTCGGTGATCCGGCGGATCACCTCCACCTGGGCCTTCGCCCGGCTGAATATCCTCAGCGTCGGCAGTCCCTCGACAACGTCGAGGAAGTGCCCGGACAGCCGGCCGAGCACCGCCAGCTGCCGGTCGGTGCGGTTGCGGGTGGCCAGCCCCACCAGCACCATGAAGATCGGCACAAGCGGCAGCACGACGGCCAGGATGAGCGCGGAAGTGAGGTCCGCGCCGGCGATCCGGGCCAGCACGAACGGTGGGACGACCGCGACCATGACCAGCGCGGGCAGGAAACGGGTCAGGTAGGCGTCCATGCCGTCCAGGCCGGCGCCCGCGGTGACCGCGAGCGCCCCCGATCCACCGTCGCGATCGCGATGGCCGCGGCCGGTGCCCGCGGTGACCGCATGCTCGACGACCGCGTCGAGCATGGCCTGGCGCAGGCCTGCCGACACCGCCGGACAGGTACGTTCGGCGGTCCGTTCGGACAGCCAGACCACGGCCGCCCGGGCGGCGGTGACCAGGACGAGGAGCGCGATGCCGGCTCCTGTCCCGGTGAGTGCACCAGCCACCACCTGCTGGCCGCTCACCACGACGTCGGCCAGCAGGCTCCCCTGCATGATCACTAGGACGGCCGAGGCGACCGCGAGAGCTCCCAGCCGCAGCAGGTAACCGCGCAGGGCGGGGGTGGCACGCAGCAGCCGTGGATCAACCGGCTTCATCGGATCCCACCAGCCGCCGCCGGAACACCCAGTACGACCACGCCTGGTAGCCGAGGACGACCGGGGTGAACAGCACCGCCACCCATGTCATGATCGTGAGCGTGTAGTGCCCGGACGCGGCGTTGCTGATGGTCAGGCTGTTCTCCGGCGTGCCCAGAGCCGGCAGCACATTGGGGTAGAGCGCGACGAACCAGCTCGTCACCAGCAGCGCGATGGCACCGGCCGTGCCGGTGAAGGCCCAGCCGTCCCGCTCGTTGAACCAGGCCAGTGCCGCGAAGCCGAGTGCGAACAGCGCCATCGCTCCCACCGCGGCCACGGCGATCCCACCGCGGATCGCGACCGTCCACACGGCCAGCCCGGCCAGGGCTGCCAGGGCGGGTGGGATCAGGACCCGGGTTATCCGGCGGGCCCGGTCGCGTATCTCACCGCGGGTCTTCAGCGTCAGGAACACCGCGCCGTGCAGGGTGCACAGCAACGCCGTGGTCACGCCGCCCAGCAGGCCGTACGGGTTCAACAGATCGAGGAGCCCGCTGGTCACCTCATGGTCGGGAGTCATCTCCAGGCCACGGACCATGTTGGTACAGGCGACGCCGAACAGCAGCGCCGGCAACGCTCCACCGATCGTGATCCCGCGGTCGCACCAGGCCCGTCCGGCCGCCGTGGTGGCCTTTCCTCGATATTCCAGGGAAACCCCGCGGATAATCAGCGAGAACAGGACGAGGAAAAGCGCCAGGTACATTCCACTGAACATGCTCGCATACCACTCCGGAAAAGCGGCGAACATCGCCCCACCGGCGGTGAGCAGCCACACCTCGTTCGCGTCCCAGACCGGACCGATGGTGCCGAGCACCGCCCGACGATCGGTTTCGTTGTTACGGCCGACTACCGGCAGCAAAGCCGCTACACCGAAGTCGAAGCCTTCCAGGACGAAGAAGCCGACCCACAGGACGGCGACGAGCACGAACCAGAACTCCTCAAGCATCGCCCTACTCCTGGTCCTGGGATGTCAGTAAGCCAGTGACGGCAGCGCCTCGCCGGGCCGCGATTCGCCACCGATGGTCACGTTCGTGCTCAGGGCCGGGATCTCATGCCTGCCGTGTTGCAGGAACAGACGCAGCGCGACCACGGCAAGCGAGCCGTAGATGACGGTGAACCCGGCCAACGTCGCGATCACCGCGGTGGTGGAGACTCCCGGAGAGACCGCGTCGGACGTACGCAGCAGGCCGAACACCGCCCACGGCTGGCGCCCCATCTCGGTGAAGATCCAGCCTGCGGTGTTCGCCGCGTACGGCAGCACAGCGGCACCCATGAACGCCAGCAGCCCATAGCGCCCGCCGGGCAGACGGCCACCGCGCATCCGCCACAGGCCGAAGGCCGCGAGGGCGAGGTAGACCCCACCCAACGCCATCATGATGCGGAAACTCCAGAACGTGACACCCATGACGGGCGTGTAGTCACCGGGGCCGTACTTGGCGACCGCGGCGGCCTGCAGGTCGTTGACCCCTTCCACCTCGGCGGTGAAGGAGTTCGTGGCCATGAACGACAGCATGTAGGGGATCTTGATATCGACCTTGTTCTCACCGTGGGAGACGTCCCCATACGCGAACAGGGACCAGCCCGCGCTCTTCTCGGTGTCCCACAGCGCCTCGGCGGAAGCCATCTTCATCGGCTGCTGCCTGGTCATGACCTGGCCCTGGAAGTGACCGGACAGCAGTACCCCCACCGATGCCACGGCACAGACGACCAGGCCCAGCCGCACGGCCCGCCGGTGCAGTTCGACCTGCTGACCTTTACGCAGGTGCCAACAGGACAGCCCGACCAGCACCGCGCCCCCGGTCAGCAGCGAGGCGGCCAGCACGTGCGGGAAGGTGACCATCTGTGTCGGGTTCGTCAGCGCCTTCCAGATCGAGGTGAGCTCGGCACGCCCGGTCTGCGGGTTGATCCGGTAGCCGACCGGGTGCTGCATCCACGAGTTCGCCGCCAGGATGAAGTACGCACTGATCACGGTTCCGATCGAGGCCAGCCAGATGGTGGCGAGGTGGACGCGCTTGGGCAGGCGGTCCCAACCGAAGATCCACAAGCCGAGGAAGGTCGACTCAAGGAAGAACGCGATCAGCGCCTCCATCGCCAGCGGCGGGCCGAAAACGTCCCCGACGAAGCGCGAGTAATCCGACCAGTTCATTCCGAACTGGAATTCCTGGACGATTCCGGTGACTACTCCCATCGCGAAGTTGATGAGCATCAACTTGCCCCAGAAACGGGTCAGGAGGAGCCATTCGACATTTCCGGTCCGGACCCATGCCGTCTGCATTCCGGCGACCAGCAGCGACAGTCCGATCGTCAGCGGGACGAACAGGAAGTGGTAGACGGTGGTGATTGCGAACTGCCAGCGGGCAATCGTGTCCTGACTCATCTGTGTTCCTGGCTCGTCTGTTCCTGGTTCATCTGTTTTCCTTTCAGCGACCGGGAAACGCAGGCCGCCGGCGGCGCACAAAAGATGATCGCGCCGCCTTTGGCCCGTAGAGACTGGGAAACCTAGGCCGCCGGCGGCACGAAAGACATGATCGCGCCGCCTTTGGCCGTCTAGCGGATGACAGCGACCGGGCACGGAGCGTGCGTGACGACCTGGTGGCTGACCGACCCGAGCAGCAGCCCGCCGAACCCGCCGCGGCCGCGGGCACCGACCACCAGCAGCTGGGCCGAACGGGCGGCCACGATCAGGCCGTGGGCCGCCGAGCCGGCCACCAGCACGGCTTCGACGGCAACATCGGTACGACTTGCCAGTCCCTGCTCGACCGCCGTGTCAAGGGTGAGACGGGCGGCCTTTTCCAGGACCGCCTCGTCGAACGCGGGCGGGTCGAACGCGGGCAGACAGGCGGGGTCGAACGGTGGTTCCGGCAGCCAGCAGTGCGCGACCCGCAGGGGGACTCGGCGTAGTCCCGCCTGGAGTGCCGCCCACCGCAGCGCGGCCAGTGAGCTTTCCGAGCCGTCGACACCGACAAGAATCGGACGGCCGTCCGGCTCAGGTGGTGCCGGCCCACGCACGACGACCACAGGAACGGGTGCTTCCTGCGCGCACCGTGCGGTGACCGAACCGACGAACATCCGACGCATCCGGGCGAGCCCCCGGGCGCCGACTACGAGCATCAGCGCGTCCCGGGACTCCTCCACGAGGGCGTCCGACGGCGCGTCGTAGACAGTACGTTCGACGACATCGACCGCGAGGTCGCCGGGATGCGTCCGCCGGACCGCGTCATGCAGCACCTGCAGCGCCGCATGCTCCAGGTCGTCGACCCCGATCGACGGCGAGATGTCGTCGACCACCCGGGGACGCCCGCCCGGACCCCAGGCGAGTACCGCTCGTATCCGCGTCCCGGTCAACCCGGCATTGGCAAAAGCCCAGCGCAGGGCCAACTCGGCGTCGGCGGACGCGTCGATCCCCACCACGATGTCGAATGTCGTCTCCACACCGTTCACGCTCGCAGCGCCCGGCGACGCGAACGAGAGCGATTCGGGTAGACCACGGGACCGAAGGTCCCGCGTGTCCGGGCCACCCAGCCGAAGGGCATGCGATCATTCCCCGCATGCCCGGAGACTCCCCGGGGCACCCAGCCGAAGGGCATGCGATCATTCCCCGCATGCCCGGAGGCTCCCCGGGGCACCCAGCCGAAGGGCACGCGATCATGATTCTTCTCGCGTGCCCGCAGGCTTCGCGGGACCGCCTAGCCGGCCAGCTTGGTGGCGAAGACCGCCGCCTGGGTCCTGCTGGTCAGGCCGAGCTTCTCCAGGATGGAGGAGACGTTGTTCTTGACCGTCTTCTCGGCCAGATGGATCCTGCTGGCGATCTGGCGGTTGGTCAGCCCCTCGGCGATGAGCCCGAGAATCTGACGCTCCCGCTCGCTGAGTGTGGACAGTAGGCGGTCCTCCGGCGCACCGTCACGCAGCCGGGTCAGCACCCGCTGGGTGACGGCGGGGTCGAGCATGGACTGGCCGGACGCGACCGTCCGGACAGCGCCGATGAGATCATTGCCTCTGATCTGCTTGAGTACGTAACCGGCCGCTCCCGCCATGATCGCAGCGAACAGGGCCTCGTCGTCGTCGTGGGATGTCAGGATCAGGCAGGGCACCTCCGGTGTGCCGGAGCGGATGTCGCGGCACACGTCGATGCCGCTGCCGTCGGGCAGACGGGCGTCGAGGATGGCGACGTCTGGACGTAGCGCCGGGATGCGCCGCAGGGCCTCGGCCACCAGGCCGGCCTCCCCCACGACCTTGATGTCGCCCTGGCTTTCCAGCAGCTCGCGCATCCCGCGCCGGACGATCTCGTGGTCATCGAGAACGAAAACGCGGACAGGCTCCACCGAACCGACGATACGCGCGGCGACGTCTTGACGACCATGGATCGAAGGCATCAGGACATGACAGACCGAAGGTCCTACCGTCGTACGGGTGACTAGCACCGACACCCTGCTCAGGGATCTCGCCCGCAGAATCGTCGAGGCGGCCGGCCTAGCCCCGTCGATCCACAACACCCAGCCGTGGCGCTGGCGAGTGGGCGAGCGTAATCTTGATCTCTTCGCCGACACCTCGCGCCAACTGCGCATCGCCGACCCGGACGGCCGGCAGCTCCTGCTGAGCTGCGGTGCGGCCCTGTTGCACGCCCGCCTCGCCGTTCGCGCGGCAGGACTCGTCCCGGATGTGACGTTCTTCCCGTCCGGCGGTGACGACCTTGGTGCCGGGCCGGTGGCCACGATTCGCATCACCGGCGGACAGCCGGCCGATCCGCAGGACGAGGCGCTGCTGGCGGCAACGCACCATCGGCACACCGACCGCAGGCCCTTCGACCCTCGCCTGCTGGAACCGGAGCACCTGCGGGCGCTACGGCTGGCCGCCGAGGCGGAGGGTGCGTGGCTGGTGTCCCTGGACGACACCGACCTGCGCATCGACACCAGCGTGCTGATCTCCCGCGCGGACTGGCTGGAGAACCACGACCCGGCCTACCGGACAGAGCTGGAGTCGTGGAGCCGAGCGACCCCGGACGCCGAGGACGGCATCCCCCGTGACGTGGTGATCGGCTCGGATCAGCCGCGGCAGTCCGAGTTCGCGATCCGCGACTTCAACGTGGTCGGCGAACCCGGCCTGCACCTGGAGCAGACAGGGGTGGAACGCCCCGTGGTGCTGCTGATCGGCACCGACGCCGACACTGCGGCCGAACGGCTGCGGGCCGGGCAGGCCATGGAGCGGGTTCTGCTGACCGCGACCGCGCGTGGCATCGCGACGTCACCGCTGGGCCAGGCCGTCGACCTCGACGTGACCCGCGAGCTCCTGCGGCATTCCGTCGGCGGTCTGGGACACATCCAGATGATCATAAGGGTCGGCTATCCGCTTCCCGACGCCGAACCGCTGAAGGCGACCCCCCGCCGGTCGGTCAACGACATCCTGCGGTTCGAATGAGCTGAACTCCGGCGAACGGGGCACGGGGCACGGGGCACGGGGAACAACCGGGGAGCTAAGGTGCCGGCCGCGCAGGTCGCCTCTCGGCGCGTGGTCGCTCGCAGCGACATAGGGGTGAGCCCGGGGGCCATGTCACGGCCGGCAGGCATACCTTACCGGCCCCGGAGCGTTTCGGGTGGCATCCGGGAAGATCCCCATGAGCCCGCGAAGTTACCTCTCAGGTGAGCCTCTCCCGTCCCCTGCCCCTGTCCGTCCTCGATCTCGTACCGGTGGTGTCCGGTTCGACGCCGGCACAAGCGGTACGCAACACCCTCGACCTCGCCCGCCGGACCGAGCGGCTCAGCTACGCCCGGTACTGGATCGCCGAGCACCACGGCATGCCCGGCATCGCCAGTTCGGCGACGTCCATCCTGATCGGGCAGGTCGGTGCCGCCACCACGAGCATCCGGGTCGGCTCGGGAGGGATCATGCTGCCCAACCACGCACCGCTGGTCATCGCCGAACAGTTCGGGACGCTCGGGGCCCTGTTCCCGGGACGGGTGGATCTCGGCATCGGACGGGCGCCGGGAACCGACCCCGCAACCGCCCACGCGTTGCGGCGCTCGAGCGGGCAGCTGTCCGCCGACGACTTCCCCGAGCAGCTCGCCGAGCTCGTCGCCTTCCTCGGCAACTCCTTTCCCCCCAACCATCCCCTACGGATGGTGACCGCCGTCCCGCACAGCGGGATACCACCGGTCTGGCTGCTCGGTTCCAGTGGGTACAGTGCGCAGCTCGCCGGGTACCTCGGCCTTCCGTTCGCCTTCGCACACCACTTCAGCTCGATAAACACTCTTCCGGCGCTGGAGCTGTACCGCTCGACGTTCCGGCCGTCCCCGGGGCGGGACCAGCCCTACGCCATGGTCGCCGCCGCCGTCGTGTGCGCGGACACCGACGAGACCGCGCAGTGGCTTGCCGGGCCGACCCGGCTGGCGATGCTGCGGATGCGTAGCGGCCACCCGGAGGTGTTTCCCACTCCCGAGGAAGCCTCGGCATATCCCTGGACGCCCGCCGAACGAGCCGCCGCCGACAGCGCGACCGCCTCACACATCGTGGGATCACCGGAGACGGTCCGCGCCGGCCTGGACGCTCTGATCGACGCGACGGACGCCGACGAGATCATGATTGTGACAAATATCCACCCGCATGCCACCCGGATCCGCTCCTATGAACTGATCGCCGAGTTCGCGGAACTCACCGTCCCGCGCCAGCCTCTGTCCGCGTGACCTCCCACCCGTCGGCGGCCTCTGACGGGCCGTCGGCCTACCTGTGTTCGGGATGGATCGTCAACCGCTCGACAGGATCAGAACGATGAAGAAGACATAGACGATTATGTTGACCAACCAGCTCTGCGCGCTCATCCAGTTCCTGACCTTGGGCATCGCCCTTTCCGCTCGCCGGCGGAAGAGCAGGTAGGCCAGCAACGGCAGCCCCGCGACCAGGACCGTGGCTGCGATGAACGCCAGGGCGACGCCCAGCGCAGGGTCGGCTCGCTGTAGGTTCACGCCCACGGTCAACAGAACGACGATGTCGGACGGAAACAGCAGGATCAGCAGGAAGCCGGTCTCGAACGCCTTCTTCGCATCCGCCGTGACCAGCGCGCCGAGCCACTTCGGCTGTTCGGCGGTCCTGCGCCCCAGATAACTGCGCACGGCCGCCACCAGCAGCAGGCCCACCAGCACGATCTGGATGATGCTGGCGGCCGAGTCCGCCCTGTCGGAGTCATCCAGGGAGACTCCGTTGTCCACCAGGGACGCGAGTCCGGTGGCGATGGCCACACCCAGCGAAGTTGCGATCGCCACTGCGCTGAGGAAGGCGAGGGACAACCGGATCGCCTTCTCGGTCGTGACGAAGACGATCGCCGACATGATCTGCGGTCCAGCCATCATCGTGATGGCGAGTGGGAGTATCTGGAAGCTCAAAGGCCGCTCCGTTCTCCTCGCTGGAGGGCCAAAGGCTGCGCGATCATAATTTTCTCGCGCAGCCGGAGGCCCAGGTCACTGGGCCGCTGGAGAGCCAAAAGCAGCGCGATCATGCTCCCTTCGCGCAGACTGATGTACCGACGCACCTGGTGCCATCGGTCCACTGTCCGGTCCCGACCGGTTCGCGGCCTCACCCGAGACAGGTGGTGCGCCGGGTCAGGACGTCAGGGCCGCGGTGCTGACGTAGGCGAGGCTGAACTGGGAGTCGGCGCGGCTACCGTCCGGGTCGAAACAGACGACTTTCGTCGTCACGTCCCCGGATTCCCCGGCAGGGGGCGACGTCCATCCCGCGATCGCGCAACGGCGGGTCGGTTCGCCGTAGGGCGTGACCTGGACATGGTCGGGCGCCCGGCCGGCACCGGGAAAGACGACTTCATAGATACCGGTCGAGACATGACGGATCGTGTTCGTCTTCTTCGCGCTGTTGGCGGAGTAGCGAGGCCACACATCGACGGTCCGCTCCAACGGCGGCTGCAGGATCTTCCCGGTCCCCTCCTCCTCCAGCCCGGAGAAGGAGTGCCCGAACGCCGCGTTCTCCACGGGAATCACCGTGTGCTGGTTGCCATACACGACGACGAACGGCGCGTCCGTCCACGTCTGCCCGTTCGCGCACCCGACGAAGATGGTCTGACGGTCGGCATGCACCTCCCGGCCGAGCGCACTGCAGCCCACTGTTGTGGAACCGAGCGCGTTGACCTGGAGGTTGTTGCCGGTACGTGCGTAGAGAGCGCCGATCAGGTCGATCGAGTAGCGGCCGATGCCGGTCCAGTTGATCTCGATGGTGCCGGGGCCGGCGAGACTGTAGCTGTTTTCCGGACGGACCTGCTGCTGGCTCGGCGCGTCATCACGGAAATAGGCGTACGGCTCGCTGGGATTCGGACGATGGGACGCCGGCGCGAACGTGAACAACGCGGTAAAACGGGAGTCGGCATAGGCGCCGGTGAGCGATCGGCAGGCCAGGGTGACCTCTTCGTCCAGGCCCGACGCTGCCCAGTTCTCGGTATGGCAGTGCACCGGTGCGTCACCGACCGCGGACACGACCGCGGCGCCCCGGCCACCGGGCACCCCGACACGGGGGAAGATCACGCTGTAGCGGCCCGTCTCCCGGCGGATCACCGTCGCCCGAGCCTGCCTGGTGGCCGCGGCAAACTGCCAGCTACCAGCCTGTACCTCACTCGCGGGCACCCGCGGGACGCCGATGGCGGGCGCGGCCTCGTCCAAGCGGAGGAAACCCCATACCGGCGCGGTGGGGTCCGCTGTCGGTGTGGGCGCGGGTGAGTTGGCGGCGGGGGTACCCGGCGAATCCGAACTGCCGCACCCCGGCGTCAACAGCAGGACGACAGCCATCACGGCAACGAGTGCATAGGCGGTTACCGGAAACAATCGTCGCGGCTGCGGCATACCGGCAGCATGCCATGCCCGTCGAATGGGAAAGCCGCGAGTCGGCGATACGACCGGCGGAGTAGTTTTAGGTGGGCCAAAAGGCACACGACCACAACTCCTACCGCATGCCCGCAGGCACCGGGGGAAGCTGGTCCGAGCGCTTGCGGACCCGGCCATTGTGGACAGCACGCTGCGGGCTGGACCCGGGAGGGAACCCGCGCTGGGGGTGGATCAGACGATGGCGCTGCCGGATGCGGCCATGGGTGTACAGACCGTTGCGCTGGGTCCGGAGGACCCCGGCCAGCTCGGTTCCTACACCCTGCTGGGCAAGCTCGGCCAGGGCGGGATGGGAACCGTCTACCTCGGGCGCTCCGAAACCGGCCGGCTGGTCGCCATCAAGGTGATCCGCGCCGACGTGGCCGACGATGACGAGTTCCGTTCGCGGTTCCGCCTGGAGGCCGAAACGGCCCGCCGGGTCGCCCGGGTGTGCACCGCCGAGGTGCTCGCGGCCGAGCCCGACGCCGAGCAGCCCTACCTTGTCACCGAGTTCATCGAGGGCAGGACGCTGGCGAGGTTCGTCGCCGAGAGCGGCCCGCTGTCGGCGGCGAACCTCGAGCAGCTCGCGGTCGGGGTGGCCGCGGCCCTGACCGCGATCCACAGTGCCGGCATCGTGCACCGTGACCTCAAGCCGTCCAACGTGGTGCTCTCCCCCTTCGGGCCCCGCGTGATCGACTTCGGGATCGCCCGAGCGCTGGACTCCGCCAGCAACCTCACCGGGAACCTCCAGCAGCTCGGCACCCCCGCGTTCATGGCGCCCGAACAGATCCAGGGCGAGCCGATCACTCCTGCGGTGGACATCTTCGCCTGGGGCGGGCTGATCACCTTTGCCGCGACCGGCCGTTACCCGTTCGGCGACGCTTCCGCGCAGGTCCTGCTCTACCGCGCGGTGAACGAGGAGCCCCGCCTGGACGGGCTGGACCCCCCGCTGCGCGAGATCATCGCAAGCGCGATGCTCAAGGCCCCCTCGGCCCGGCCGACCGCGCAGCAGCTGATGCTGCGCCTGCTCGGTGAGCCGCTGTCGACAGAGGAGATCGACCCCGAGGCGACGGTCATCCAGGTGTTGGACGGCTGGAAGCTACCCGCGCCCGGGGGCAGTGTCGATGGCACCGCAACGCGCGGTACCCGCGAGCCGCTGACGGCGGCCACCATGCGAGGCGGCGGCCGGGTACCACGCAGCGGCCGACGGATGGCGCTGGTGGCTGCCGGTGCCGGAGTCGCGGTGGTGGCGGTGCTCGGCGCGATGCTGGCCCTGGCCTCCGGTGGCTCCGGCGTGGACGGCAACCAGGCGAAGGTCGTCGACATCCTGCCGAAGTCCGCTGCCGGGCTCGACGACGGCACCCTGGTCTACAGCAGTGAGCAGGACAACAAAAAGACGATCTACAGCGTGCGGGTCGGCCCGGACGGCCCGGTGGGGCAGCCACGGCGGCTGACCGGCGACGACGCCAAGCCGGACGCACTCCCAGTGATCGTCGGGCCGCAGCGCAAGACGGTCCTCTACACGGTGATTGACTCCTCCCCCAGCCTCGTCGCGATCGCCGCGGACGGGAACAGCCAGCCGATGTCGCTGTTCACCTCCGGCCCGGCAGCGGACATCGCGATCGCGCCGGACGCCCGGGCGTCGGTCGACCCGACCGGGAAGTTCGTCGTCATCAAGGCCCTGCGCGGCCCGAACGACGGCAGGGCTGGGCTCTACGTCGTCGCCGTCGACGGATCAAGCGTCCGTAAGCTCAACGTGCCGGACGGCGCCACCGACCCGTCCTGGTCCCCGACGGATGACCGGATCGCGTTCTTCATCGGTGCGAACGGCGTCGACGGCGGCGCGCTGTTCACCATCGACGCCAACCCGGCCAACGCCGGCGCGAAACCCGTCCAGCTCACGGCGGGCACGGAAGGTTTCGACGCCGACCCGTGCTGGTCACCGGACGGCAAGAAGATCGCGTTCCGCCGCGGTTTCGGCCCGGACCTGGCAGAGATGGACATCTTCGTCATGGATGCGACTCCGGGTGCTACACCGTTGCAGCTGACCGAGGCCAAGGGCCGGGACCAGGACCCCACGTTCGCGGCCGGGGACACCAAGCGGATCGCTTTCACCAGCCAGCGCGACGGCGCCACCAACCGCGAGATCTACGTGACCAACGCGAACACCCTCGACGACGCCCACGCGCAGAAGCTGACCGCGTTCCCGGGATTGGACGCCACCCCCCGCTGGACTTCCGGCTAAAGGACCCAAGGCAGCGCGATCATATTTTTCTCGCGCTGCCGGAGGCCCCAAATCCCCGGATCGCTGAGATTTCAGTGGGCGGACGGGCTACAGGATTCCAGCTGGGCGCGCAGCTACGGTTTCGGTCCGGACAGCCAGAAGTCCTGACAGCTTCGGTCTTGAAGCTGTCAGGACTCTTGAAGCTGTCAGGACTTCGGTCAGGACTTCAGGTAAACGGTCAGGACGACGCCGGCTTGCGCTTGGCGGTCTTCGGGTCCATCCGGCGGATCAACAGAACAGTGGCGATGACGCAGAGCACACCGATCCCCGCGCCAGCGGCGATGTCGGTGAAGTACGCCTGCACGGTGTGGTCGAAGAACGGGTCGTTGACGACCTTGCTGTTGATCAGTTTCCCGTCGGGACGATGTTGACCGGCGAGGCTGATCGTGTTCAGGTCACCGACCGACGACAGCGCGGCATAGCCCCAGCGGGCCGGCGCGATCAGGCTGACCTCCTCCAGACCGGGCGTGCCGTGCATCGGCAGGATGCCACCGCTGAACACCAGCTGCGCCATGGTGATCAGGACGAGCAGCGGCATGGTCTTGTCCGCGTTGTCGACCAGGGCGGAGATGACCAGCCCGAGCATGGCCGACGACAGCGATACCACGATGATCGCGAGCAGGCACTCGAGCAGGGAGTTACCCAGCACAAGCGCTTCGTCGGGCTGCCGGCCGACAAGACCGATCAAGGTGAACGGAATCGCCTGCAACGTCGTGATCAGAGCCAGAACAACGATCTTCGAACCGATATAGGCGGTCCGGGACAATCCGATCGCCCGTTCCCGGCGGTAGATCGCCCGTTCCTTGACTATCTCCCGGACGGAGTTCGCCATCCCCATGAAGCAGGCGCACAGCACCATCACCAGCAGGATCGTGCCGGCGTCCGAGTTCGGCGTGCCGTCATCGGAAAGGCCGAACCCACCGGGTATGGCCCGCGGGATGAGCCCGAGCAGGAACGGGAAGGCGATGATCAGCCGCAGGTAGGACCTGTCGGACGCGACGACGGCGAGCGTTCGCCGACTTAACGTGATGAGCTGGGAGAACACCGACTGCTGGCGGATACTCGGGAGATCCTCAGGCGCCGGACGGGCCGACGGCGCGGTGACCGACGCGGGAACGTAGTAGCGCGACTGGCGGAACCGAGCTGCCGACTCGGCGCCGGGCGTCGCCTCCAGCATCAGGAAGACGTCCGGGTAGTCCCTCTTGTTGAAAAAGGACAGGGCGTCACGCGGCAGGCCGAAATAGGCGACATACCCGCCAGGAGCCAGTACCAGGACGTAGTCGCAAAGATCCAACTGGGCGACACTGTGAGTGACCACCACGACCGTGCGCCCGTCGTCGGCCAGCTTGCGCAGCGACTCCATCACGTTCTTGTCCATGCCCGGGTCAAGACCGGACGTGGGCTCGTCCAGGTAGAGCAGGGTCGGCTTGGTCAGCAGTTCCAGCGCGACGCTGGTGCGCTTGCGCTGGCCACCGGAGAGCCTGGCCACCTGCGTGTCAGCATGCTGGGTCAGGCCGAGCTCGGCAAGGACCTCGTCCACCCGCGCGCCGCGCTCCTGCTTGGTGGTGTCCGGGGGGAAACGCAGCTCGGCACCGAACTCCAGCGCGCGGCGGACACTGAGCGTGGTGTGGAGCAGGTCCTCCTGGGGAACATAGCCGATGCGGCGACGCAACTCGTCATACTCGGAGTACATGTCCCGCCCGGCGTAGCGCACCGCGCCCTTGTCGGCCGGGCGGAAACCGGTGAGGGCGTTGAGCAGGGTGGACTTGCCCGCGCCACTGGGCCCGACCACCGCCAGCAGCGCCCGCCCGGGCAGCCGGAAGGTCATGTCGTGCATGAGCTGTTTCTGACCGGCCCACACGTTCAGGCCGTCGGCTTCGAAGCTGACGTCCCCGGAGTCGATGTACTCGACCAGTTCGTCACCGACGAACTGGAAAACATGGTGACCGACAGCGATGACCGCGCCCTGCGGTACCGGCTCACGGACGATGCGCTTGCCGTTGACGAACGTCCCGTTGGCCGACTCGAGGTCTGCGATCTCTACCTCCCCGCCGGGGCTCACGTAGAGCTCGGCGTGCCGCCGCGAGGCCAACAGGTCTCCCACGACGATGTCGTTGTCACGGGAACGGCCGATGGACATCGTGCCCGGACGCAGTCGGTAGGCGGTCTGACGCTCGTGCTCGCGCTCAAGATCGGGGCCGCCCGAATCGTCCCGGCGCCCCGGCGGCTGCCGGGGCAGCTGCGGACCGGGCTCGTAGCCGGTGGAGTCGCGCAGCATCGTCGGCATCTCGAAGTGCGGGTCAGAGTAGCGCGGGGAGTTGGTGTAGCTGGCGGGAACCTCGAGGAGGACGACGACCTCCGGCCCGGTCGGCGTACCGAGCCGGAAGCGGACCTCGCCGTTGACGTCGACACTCTGTACCCGCTGGCCGTCGTGCCAGGTTCCGTTCGAGCTGATGTCCCGGACGGCCCAGCCCGCGCCTACCGGCTCGATCAACAAATGCCGACGTGACACCCGGCTGTCCGGCATCACGAAATCGGCCGTGCGCGCGCGCCCGACAACGAACGGCTGACCGGCAGGCACGGTGGCCGCGTTGGCGCCGCTGACGACTCTCAGGGTCGTCTGCACGTGTTTCCCCCTTCGGCGACCCAGGGACTTTGACCTCCGACAGCGCGAGAAAACCATGATCGCGCTGCCTTTGGCCCTCTAGGACGGGACACAGGCCGGATGCCCCGCCGGACTGACTTCGACATGGATCTTCCGATCTTGCTGGTCGTCGGGATCGTAGCGCCGCCCACCTACCTTGATCGACGGTGGGTGTGCCAATCACCACGGACTGGACGCAGAGGAGCAGACTGCGCGTGGCCAGTCATGTCCGTAGACGGCCGACTGCCGGTGTGACAATATCCAGCACCGGCCGAGGATGACGCGTGGGCCGCATCGCGGTCCGCCAACTGTCGCCGATTCGACGCCGCGACCACACTGTGCAAGCAGCCCTGGCCGGAACCCACGGTCCGTCGCACGGCGGACGGCCCGGGCACAGCGATGCCGCCCGGGTCTCCACCGGGCCGGCCGGGGCCGGCCGGGGCCGGCCCGGACGAGTCTGCCCCGGCCTCAGCTGGGCCTGCCCCGGTCGCTCCCCCGGCCCGTTACGCGACGCGATGCCGGGGGTTGCGCGGGGCCCGTTACGACGATGCCGGCGGTTCTGCGGGCAGGACCACGTCCGTTGCCGAAGCGGTGACCGCGATACCGTTCTTACCGGTCGTGGCCTTCTCGATCTGCAGGTTGAACGGCAGCCCGCTGATCGGCAGCGGGATCCCCGGGATCTCGATGCCCGGCAGCCGGAAACCGAGGATCTCGGTGGGAATCAGGGTCAGCGTGTTGTTCTGGACCCCGAAACGGGTCACTCCGGACAGCTCCTGGATACCGAGGAGCCCGGCATCGAACTTGCCGGATATGCGTACCTCTCGACCGTCGCCGACCGGTGTGACTTTCACGTTCTGCTTTACCAGATAGGCGTTGAGATCGTCGTAGGTGATCTGCACGTCCGCGGTCACCTTGTCGACCGGCACTTCCTTGATCTGATCGCGAATCGCGTTCCACAACGGCACATGGACGCCCTGGAGCCTGGCCTTCACCTCGGAGATCCGCGGCCCGGGCGTGGGGATGTCGGTGACCGCCACTCTCAGGTCGTCGTATTTGCCGAAGATGACCTGGGTGAGGAAAGGTATGCCACCGATCGAGACGTCGGTGACCTTGGCCGGTCTGACCGTGGGGTCGGTACTGGTCTGCGCCACGGACGCGGCCGCCTTCGCCTTCATCTGGCTTTCAGCGATCGGCACCGCCGCGCGGTCGGCCACGGCCAGCAGGACGATCAGCACGACCAACGTGATGATCGGCCACTTTCGCCGGCGCCGGCGGGGTACTGGAGCCTGCATCACACCGGTGGGCGCGACGGGCGGCTGACCCCCGGGCGGCGGACCTCCAGGCGGGAGGAACGAACTGGTCGGTGGTATCGGTGAACCCGGCGGTACCGGTCCGCTCGGTGGTACCAGTCCGCTCGGCGATACCGGTGAGCCGGACCAGTCGGGGCGAGGAGCCGGGCGGAACGAGTCGGCGGGAGGCGGCGGGCCGATCGGGCCGACCCGGGCCCGCGGCGGCTGGGCACCGGTGCCGGCACCGGACGGTGGGAGCCGCCGGGTCGATTCCTCGGACTCGCTACCCCTGTCCGGGCCGTTGTCGCGTCCAGTGCTCACGGTCAGGATGGTCGCATGGATGGCGGATCCCGGCACGACATGGGTCAGATCATCCCGGGAAATGCCCGTCCCCGAACAGCTGCGGTGCGCGGTCGGTGACGCTGGGTGGACCCAGCCGGAAGACCGATCCGTGCGCGGCGGTGTAGGCGTTCCAGAAGTGCTCGGCCACCGCGTCCGGGGAGAGCCGGCCATCGGGGGCCACCCGGGCATCGAGCACCACGGTTCGCAACCGGATGCCCCGGGTACGCAGCACCGGCGTCAACGACGTCCCGAGCGCGAGCAGTCCGGCCTTGCCGATCGCGAGGGCGAACCGTCCGGCGACCGGCTCGGTCCTCGGCCCGGCCGCGGTCAGCAGCACGCACGCCCCGGGACGGCCGGCCAGCCGCGCCACCGCGGCCTGCACGACGGTCAGCGCCCCGGTCACGTTGACGGCAAGGGTCTGGTTGACCGTTTCCGCCGACACCGACAGCGCGGTACCCCGGATGCTCAGCTTGGCGTTGTAGACCACGGTGGTCAGACCGCCGAGGTCGTCGGCGAGTTTTTCCAGTGCCGCGGCCACCGCACCCGGTTCGGTGACGTCCGCGACCTCGCCACTGACGGTGATCTGGTCCCGGGCGAGGTCGGCCTCCACCCGGCGGACCGTGTCGGCCGACCGGGCGATCACCCCGAGCGCGAAGCCCTCGCGGGCGAACCGGCGCAGGAGTTGGACACCGAACGCCTGCCCCGGTCCGACGACGACAAGCGCCCGGTCCCGGTGCGAGTCAGCGCGCCCTTGCTGCATTCGCCCATAGTGGCCCAGCAGACCCAGCCGGCTCAGGTGGCCCGTGGAACAAGAACCCCGGGGTTGAGGATCCCGTCCGGGTCGAGGGTGTGCTTCACCGCGCGCAGCACCGCCACCCCGAGGTCGCCGATCTCCGCGGTGAGCCAGGGCTGATGGTCGATGCCGATCGCGTGATGATGGGTGATCGTCCCACCGGTCTGCGTGATCGCACGCGAAGCGGCGGCCTTCACCCTCCGCCACCGTGCCACCGGGTCGCCGGACTGGCCGGACTGGCCGGACTGGCCGGACTGGCCGGACACGACGGTGAAGTACAGCGACGCGCCTGTCGGGTAGACATGCGAGACGTGGCACATGACCAGGCCGGGCACGCCCCCGGCTGCGTCGATCGCCCGCTCACCGGCCCGCCCGGCGGCAGCCTGCCCGGCGGCCTTCTCGCCGGCCTGCTCGGTGGCCCGTTCGGCGGCCAGGGCCGCGACGAGGGCGTCACGCACGCGCGCGTACAGGTCCGGCAGGGTCGACCAGAACCCGGCCGTCTCCAGCGTCTCGGCGAACATGCCGGCGTCCAGCAGGGCGTCGCGCAGGTATGGGCCGCGGAAACGGCCACGCACCCACTCCGCGCCGGCCTGGGCTCCCAGCGGGACCCCGCCGGCCGCGCCCAGCACCTCGGCGACGGCGGCCCGGCGCGTGTCGACCCACCCGGCGCGACCCTCGTAGCCGGTGATCAGACGGCAGCCGCCCCCGTCGGCACCGACGCCACCGCCGGCGAGCCCGGCGGCCGTCTCCACCTCGTCCGACAGGCGCGCGACCGTCGGGAGCAGATCCCGCTGTGCCAGCTCCCGCAGCAGCGCCGTCCCCTCGGTGAAACCCGCCAGCCGCCAGCCCTCGTAGCGGATCGTCTCGGGCACGGGCCGGACCCGCAGCCGTACCTGCGTGATGACCCCGAAGGCTCCTTCGGAGCCGAGCACGAGCTGGCGCAGATCGGGCCCGGCCGCGGACGCCGGGGCGCGGCCGAGCTCCCAGGTACCGGCCGGAGTGGCGATCCGCAGGCCGACGACCAGGCTGTCGAACCGTCCGTAGCCCGCGGATGCCTGACCGCTGGAGCGGGTCGCGGCGAACCCGCCGACGCTGGCGTACTCCCACGACTGCGGCAGGTGACCCAGGGTGAAGCCGTGCGCGGCAAGGGCGGCCTCCAGGGCCGGGCCGCGCAGACCGGGCTCGCAGGTGACGATCTGCGACTGCGCGTCGACGGCCGTGAGCCGGTCCATCCGCCCCAGGTCGAGCGTGACGACGCCGGCGAACCCGTCCCGGGCCGGGGCCAGGCCGCCCACCACCGACGTCCCGCCGCCGAAGGGCACCACCGCCAGCCGCTGCCGGGCGCACACCCGCAGCACGGCGAGAACCTCGTCGTGATCCGCCGGCAGGACGACGGCGTCCGGGGCGTCGAGGGCGTCACCGGCGCGCAGGCGCAACAGGTCGGCGGTGGACCGGCCCCGGCAGTGCCGGATGCGGCTGCCGGCGTCGTCACGTACCCAGCCCGGCCCGACCACGCCCGCCAGAGCCTCGCTCGCTTCGACGGACAGTGATGCCACCGGCAGCCGCAGCTCGTCCAGCCCTACCGGCGGGGTGTCGCGGCGGGTGACGCCGAAGGCCGCCTCCAGCAGGGAACGGATGTCCTCGGCCAGCGGCGTGTGCGCGTCGGGCGCGCCCCAGCCCCACCAGACCGTTCCGTTCCAGTTCGTTGTCGAAGCTGCCACCACATACACTGTGGCAGATGTCGTCACAGCGTCATCGTGACACGCCGGATGCGCTGTCCCACCGACAACCCGCATCCCCTGGCCGGACGGCGTCGCCGTTCCGGGCTGCCTCGCCGTTCCGGGCTGCCTCGCCGTCCCAGGTCACCTCACCGCACCGGAACGCGTCCCGGACGGCGTCGTTGAACAGGCGGCAGCGCGAGCGGGATCTCACCGAGCTCGCCGACGGTGCCGTGGTCGACGTCCTCGTGATCGGCGGCGGGGTGACCGGCGCCGGGGTAGCCCTGGACGCGGCCAGCCGCGGGCTGTCCGTGGCTCTTGTGGAAGCCCACGACCTGGCCTTCGGTACCAGCCGCTGGAGCTCCAAACTCGTCCACGGCGGGTTGCGCTATCTCGCCGGCGGCGACCTCGCGCTGGCCCGCGAGAGCGCCCGGGAACGGGCCATCCTGCTGGGCACCACCGCGCCCCACCTGGTGCGGCCGCTGCCGATGGTGCTCCCGCTGGTGACCGGTTTCCCCGCCACCGCCGCGCTTGCCGCCAACGCCGGTCTGCATGTCGCCGACCTGCTCCGCCGCAGCGCCGGTACCCCGCGGACGGTGCTGCCGGGGCCGCGGCGGCTGACCGCCGTCGAGACCCGGCACATGGTGCCGGCGCTGCGTGCGGCCGGACTGCGCGGTGGGCTGCTCACCTGGGACGGTCAGCTCGTCGACGACGCGCGCCTGGTCGTGGCGATCGCCCGGACGGCAGCCCGGCACGGC
Organism: Protofrankia symbiont of Coriaria ruscifolia; assembly: GCF_900634745.1. Classification (NCBI taxonomy): domain Bacteria; kingdom Bacillati; phylum Actinomycetota; class Actinomycetes; order Frankiales; family Frankiaceae; genus Protofrankia; species Protofrankia symbiont of Coriaria ruscifolia. The sequence continues at coordinate 54,339 of NZ_CAAAFR010000041.1, read as the reverse complement.
GCACGCATCATCACCCGCTGCCGGGTGCGGGAGGCTGACGGCAGCGGTGCCATCGCCGTCGACACCATGAACAACTCGTCGGTGACGCTGAAATCCCGCAGCGTGGTGAACGCCACCGGGGTGTGGGTCGGCGAACTGTGCGGTGATGTACACCTGCGCCCCAGCCGCGGAACCCATCTCGTCGTGGCGGACGCCGTCTTCCACGGCCTGCGGACGGCGATCATCATCCCGGTGCCCGGCGAGCGTAACCGGTACGTGTTCGCGTTGCCCCAGCCGGACGGTCACGTCTACGTCGGGATCACCGACGAACCGGTCGACGCCGTCGCCGACGTGCCGGTGCCGACCACCGCCGAGTTGGACTACCTGCTGGACGTGCTGTCGAGCGTTCTCGCGGTGCCGGTCGGCCGGGACGACGTGCTGGGGGCCTTCGCCGGGTTGCGGCCGCTGCTGGCCGGCAGAGCCGGGCGCACCGCGGACCTGTCCCGGCGCCATGCGGTCATCACCTCGCCCGGCGGCATGGTCACCGTTGTCGGAGGCAAGCTCACGACCTACCGGCGGATGGCCGCCGACACCGTGGACACGTTGGTACGGACCGGTGGTCTGGACGCGGGCCCGTGCCGTACCCGGCACCTGCCGCTGGTCGGCGCGGCCGACTGGTCGAGGCTCGCCACGGTGGACGCTCCGGCCAGGCTCGTCGCCCGCTACGGCACCGAGGCTCCCGCGGTGATCGAGGGTGCCCGGGGCGATCCCGGGCTGCTCGTGCCACTGTGCGCCGGCGTCGAAGTGACCGGCGCGGAGCTGCTGTTCGCGCTGCGGCACGAGGGCGCCCTGGACGCCGACGACCTGCTCGACCGCCGTACCCGCATCGGTCTGGTACCGGCCGACCGCCGGGCGGCGCTTCCAGCCGCCGAGGCCCTGGTACAGGAGATCCTCGCGGCCGACAACTAGGACAAAATAGGAACAAAACTAGAACAAAGGCGGCGCGGACAGCGCGGCCGGCGCGCCGATGGTAAGGGCCGCGACCCGCTCACGGTGCTGAACCGGGTCTCCGTAGCTGTAGACCTCGCGCTTGGCCCGCTTGTAGAAGAAGTGGGCCTCGTGCTCCCAGGTGTAGCCGATCCCCCCGTGATATTGGATCATCGTCCCGGTCACCTCCCGGGCGGTGTCGCCGGCCTTGCTCTTGGCCACGGCGACCGCGAGCCGGCGGTCGGCAAGCCCGACGTCCAGCGCGTGAGCCGCATACAGCACCGCGTGCCCGGCCATGGTCACGGCCAGGTGCAGGTCGGCGAGATGGTGCTTGAGCGCCTGGAAGGAACCGACCGGCCGGCCGAACTGCACGCGGTCGCGGTCGTAGGCGACGGTGCGGACGAGCGCCTCGCGGGCAAGACCGACGAGGTCGGCGGCGGTGAGTACGGCGGCCCGGTCGAGCAGATCGGCGAAGACGGCGGTCGACGACCCCGGCAACCGCTGCGCGCTCACCGCGTCGAGGAGCACCGACGCCGTCCGCACCGTGCCGTCGTAGCTGTCCAGCCCGGACACGGTGACACCCGGCGAGCGCGGATCCACCAGGTACAGCCCGACGTCCCCGGGTGTCTCGGTGGCGGCCACGACGACGGTCTGCGCGACCTCGGCATATTCGACGGGCAGCGCGGACCCCGTGAGCCGACCCGCCGCATCGGCGGCGACGCGCACGCCCGAGGAGTCGTAACGACCGGAGGGGCCGCGCAGCGCCACCGTGGCCACCAGGTCACCGGTGGCGATACGGGGCAGCAGGGCGCGCTTGTGCCCGTCCGATCCGGCGAGGCGGACGGCCTCCCCCGCGAGCAGCGTGGGCAGCCACGGCCCGGGGACGACACCCGCACCGAAGGCGCGGGCGACCACCTGAGCGTCCACCAGACCGAGGCCGAGCCCGTCGTGGGCCTTGGGAACGAGCACGGCCAGCCAGCCCTGTTCCCCCGCGGCCTTCCACAGCTCGGCGGGGTGGCCGTCACCGCCGGAGTCCTCGAAGACCGCCCGGACGGCCTTCAGGCCGAACCGGTCCGCAAGGTAGTCACGGACAGTGTCGCCGAGAGCCTGCTGCTCCTCGGTCAGCGCAAAGTACATGATGGCCCGTCCGGCTGAAGGTTGTCGAAGGCTATCGGGGAAGGCCGAGGACGCGCTCGGCGACGATGGTGCGCTGCACCTGGGAGGATCCACCCCAGATGGTAACCGAACGTGACCACATCGCCTCACGGTGCATGGAACGCATGTCCGCGTCGGGACGCGGCCGGGCCAGGGTGGCCTCCGGGCCGAGCAGGTCGTCGAAGGTCTCCCACAGCTGTTGATGCGTCTGGGACCACTGGAGCTTGGTCAGCGACGACTCGGCTCCGAGCTCCCCGCCCTTCTCGACCTGGGTGAGCACGTGCATGGCGTGGTACCGCAGGCATTCGAGGTCAACGATCCGGCGGGCGAGCCGCTGGCGCAGGACCGGGTCGTCGATCTGCTCGGCGCCGGCCGCTGCCACGATCTCGTCGAACTGGCTGCGGAACGCCGTGTACTGGGCCAGACCGGAGGCGCCGCGTTCGAACGACAGCAGCAGCATCGCCGTGGACCAGCCGTTGCCGACGCCGCCGAGGCAGTCGGTGACCTTCACCCGGGCGTTGGTGAAGAAGACCTCGCCGAACTCGCTCGCGCCGCTCATCTGGCGCAGCGGCCGGGCCTCGACCCCGTCCTGGTGCATGTCGATCAGCAGCATGGAGATGCCGTGGTGCCGCTTCGAGCCGGGTTCCGTCCGGACGAGAGTGAAGATCTTGTCTCCGTGCGCGGCGTTGGTCGTCCAGACCTTCTGGCCGGTGACGACGAACTCGTCACCGTCGAGTACGCCGACGGTGCGCAGGGCCGCGAGGTCCGAGCCCGCGCCGGGTTCGGAGAAGCCCTGGCACCAGATGACGTCGTTGCGCAGCATCGGGAGGATGATGTCCCGCTTCTGCTCGTCGGTCCCGATCGCCATGACGGTGGGCACGAGGAAGGTCAAGCCGATCTGGTTGACCGAGTGGGGCACGCGGGCGCGCGCGGTCTCCTCGTCGTGGATCGCCTGCATGCCCGGCGTCCCGCCGCGGCCGCCGTACTCCCGGGGCAGGGAGATACCGGCGAAGCCGGCACGGTAGCGGACGCGCTCCCAGTCCCTGCGCAGCTCGAACGCCTCCGCCTCGCTGACGGTGGACCAGAACGACGGCGACCGCCACTGCCGCGGGACGTTGTCGGCGAGCCAGGCCCGCAGCTGGGTGCGGAACCGCTCCTCGTCGGGGGTGAAGCTGAGGTCCATCAGGCAGCCTCCCGCAGGGCGGAGGAGGAGCCGACAGGGGAGCCTGTCGGCGATGACAAGGCAGTGGAGACGACAAGGCAGTGGGGTGGGGGTGGTCTTTGGTCGCAGTGGGGTGGCCTGGTCGTCCGGCCGCCGATCCGCGCGATCGAAGATTCACCGGACAGGCCCCGGCACGCATCATTGCCCTGGGCCGCCGATTACCTTGAGCAAGCTACCATGCGGACCTTGTTGGCGGCGGGCACGATGTGACCTGTCCGCGCCACGTCTGGCCTCCACGCTCCGGGGACGGGGAACACGATGATCGTTCCGGCACGGCTGAATCCCACCACCCGCGGTGACGCCCTGCGCCAGATGGAGTCCGACGTCGTCGACGTCGTCGTCATCGGTGGCGGCGTCACCGGTGCCGGCGTCGCGCTCGACGCGGCGACCCGGGGGCTGTCCGTGGCACTGCTCGAAGCCCGTGACCTCGCGGCCGGCACGTCCAGCCGGTCCAGCAAACTGATCCACGGCGGGCTGCGCTACCTCGAACAGCTCAACATGGCGCTGGTCGGTGAGGCGCTGCGGGAGCGTGCGCTGCTGCTGAACACGCTCTGCCCACACCTCGTCCACCCGGTTCCGTTCCTGTTCCCGCTCACCCACCGGGCGTGGGAACGCGCCTACGTCGGCAGCGGGATGGTGCTCTACGACACCCTCGGCGGCCGCCGGGAGGTACCGCACCACCGTCACCTGACCAGGCGGGCCGCGCTGCGTGCCGTCCCCGCGCTGCGCCCGGACGCCCTGGTGGGCGCGATCCAGTACTGGGACGCCCAGGTCGACGACGCCCGGCACACGATGTTCGTCGCCCGGACCGCCGCCCACTACGGCGCGCTGATCGCCACCAGCGCCCGGGTGACGGGCCTGCTGCGCGAGGGCGACCGGGTCACGGGGGTGCGTGTCCACGACCTCGAAGGCGGCGGGCAGATCGACGTCCGCGCCCGCCAGACCATCAATGCCGCGGGTGTGTGGACCGACGACATCCAGGCGATGGCCGGTGGACGCGGCCAGCTGTCGGTCCGTGTCTCCAAGGGCATCCATCTGGTGGTGCCGCGGGACCGGATCCACTCCACCACCGGACTGATCCTGCGCACCGAGACCAGCGTGCTGTTCGTGATCCCCTGGGGCAGTCACTGGATCGTCGGGACGACCGACACGGACTGGAACCTCGACCTCGCCCACCCGGCTGCCAGCAGCGCCGACATCGACTACCTCCTCACGCGCCTCAACAGGGTGCTGCGCACGCCGCTGACCACCGACGACATCACCGGTGTCTATGCGGGGCTGCGGCCGCTGCTGTCGGGGGAGTCGGAGGACTCCTCCCACCTGTCCCGGGAACACGCGGTGGTCTCGCCGCTGTCCGGCCTGACCATGGTGGCCGGCGGGAAGTACACCACGTACCGGGTGATGGCCAGGGACGCGGTCGACTCGGCCGTGCACGGGATGAACCGTCACGTACCGCCGTCCTGCACCGATCGGATTCCCCTCCTCGGCGCAGACGGCTACCCTGCGCTGTGGAACGCGCGGGAGGCGCTCGCCCAGTCCGTCGGGATCCACGTGGCCTGGGTCGAGCACCTGTTGGGGCGCTACGGCACCCTCACGCAGGAGGTCCTCGCCCTTGTCGGGCAGCGGCCCGAGCTCGGACGGCCGGTACGCGGGGCCGGCGCCTACCTGGCGGCGGAGGTCGTGTACGCCGCCTCCCATGAGGGGGCACTGCACCTGGACGATGTGCTCACCCGCCGTACCCGAATCTCGATCGAGACCTGGGACCGCGGGCTCGAGGCCGCCGTACACGTCGCCGAACTCGTCGCACCCGAACTGGGCTGGGACCAGCGAGCCGTTGCCGCCGAGATCGAGCACTACCGGGCGCGGGTGGCGGCCGAGCGGGAGTCCCAGCAGCAGGCCGACGACCGGACCGCCGATGCGGCCCGCCTCGGCGCGCCGGACGTCCGGGCCGGCGGCCGGTCCTGGCACGCACAGTCCGAGCCAGCCCTCGGCCGAGGTCGGTGACCGGCCGCAGAAAAGCGCGCCGAGGCGTCCGGAAAGCGCCCGAAAATGGTTCATGAAATGACTGGGAAACGTCTAGGAAATGGACGCCGTACGGCGTTGCCAGCCGGACCGCAATCTGACGACATAGAGACATTAAAGAGTCACTCTACGCTATCAAGGCAGGTCACGACAGCGAGTCGGGACGGTATCGATAGAAGAAAAACAGGGGAAAAACACTGAAAAAACCAAGCTCGAAGAAGGAGTCGGGCGACCACGGACGGACCTTCCGCAAGAAGACCAATCACCCCGACCGGGAGCCGAAAAACTGATTTCGCCCGGGTGAACACAGGGGTAACGCGTAACCACGTCCCGACCGAACGACGCCCCCGAGTGGGGATGACCACTGGTCATACGCGGCATGAGTGGTAAGTTCCATGGGTAGTGGGACCCTGTGCTCGCAGAACACCGGATCGGCTCGCGACGTCTGCCCGTTCTGGAGGTCCGCCTATATCTGTACGCTCTCGACGCCGACCGACGGACGGGCGAACAACCTGACCACTCCCGGGGTCGGGCAACATCTACCGGCCGCTTATAACACAGCCCCCCGCATTGCCGACACGGGGAGGTACACGCCCCTGGGTTCGTCAGGCTAGCCAACACCCCGATCCCGCACCGACCAGAACAAGTCGCAGGATTCTTGGAGCCGTTCCCGATCTTTCGTTCGATCAACAAGCCGGACAGAAGATCTGCAAACAGGCTCCCCTGAGAGGGACAGCACCCCCGCAAAGGGACGTTGTATTCGCACGGCTACGATTGACAGTAGTTCCGTACGGAGACGGGAGAGACCCGCCGTGACAACGCAGGCACATCCAGGAGGGGATCCGGACGGACCCCGCCGACAGCCTGAAGCTGCCGGCCGTACCCGGAACACCACCGACCTCCCCGACACCGGCCGCAGGCACGCCGGCCAGCCGGTCCAGGAGCAGATCACACCTGCGAACACCGGCCTGGACCTGCTGTGGACGGGTGACGGACTCACCCAGGAACTCGTGAAGATGACCCGGGCCAGACAGCCTCACCGCTTCCTTCCGGTGTCGGGACCATCCCTGGACTCCGCCGCGGAACGGTGGCTGGCGGCACGCGCGCGCCACGAGGGGGCCGTACCCACCGGTCAGCTCGTCGACGACCCGCTCGTCCGCGGTTTCGAGGACCGGGTCGACGCCCTGCGGCGGATGAGTGACGTCCTCGGCGGCAACGACGTGTACGCCCTGTCCCGCACCGAACTTGCGATCACCGTCCGCCTGCTGCGCGTCGGTACCCACAGCGACACCCACCAGGCCCGCCTCTACGCGGTCGCGGCGGAGCTGGCGCGGCTGGCCGGGTGGGCGATGTACGACATCGGGCAGTACGGCGCGGCCCAGCGTTGCTGGCTTGTTGCGCTGCGCGCCGCCCACGAGGCGGGCTCGCCCGCTCTCGGTGCCAACGTCCTGCGCTGTATGGCCGAACAGGTCACCTGGTACGGGCAGCCCGCGGACGCGGTCAGCCTGCTGCACCGCGCCCAGGCCGGTGCCCGCTCCATGCTCAGCGCCATCGAACGGGCTGTGATCGCGGCCGACCTGGCCGTCGCCCACAGCCGCGCGGGCAACAGCAGGGATGCCACCGCCGAGACCGAACTCGCCTACACGTTGATCAACGAGGTCCGGCCCGAGGACAACCCTCCCTACATGTACTGGGCACGCCGCAAGGACGTTGCGTTCTCCGCTGGTGAGGCGCTGCTGTCCGGCGGCAACCCCGACGAAGCGATACCCCACTTCGAGGCTGCCCTCGACGACCTCGACGAGTTCGACGAGGAGGTACCTCGCGACCGCATCGAGTTCCTCACCAGACTGGGGGTCGCCCACGTCCGGACAGGCGACGCCGAGAAGGCCGTAGCCCTGGGCCACGAGGCCATCGCCCACGCCATGATGATCGAATCCGGCATGACGCGCCGGGACATCACCCGCCTGTGTCAGGAGGTCGAACAGGCCGGACACTCCGCGGAGGCGGCCGGCCTGATCGACCACGCCCGTGGTGCGCTCGGCCTGGCAAGCCTGTCCTCCCTCACGTCCTCCTGACAGCCTGTCGTCCCCGCCCGTCGTCCCTCTGACAGTTTTCGATCATGTATGGGCCGGCGCCGAGAAGGCGCATGATCGCATTACCTTGGGCCCTCCGGTGGCTGCGCTTTTGTTCCCGGGGAACAGGCTGCGGGGGCGGAGTCCATACCTGCCGGACGTAGTCCGCCACGCAGTTGGCCTGCCAGGGTGACAGTCATGACATCCGCCCCAGACATCAACCTGCTGCACGAACTTGAGCCCGTCGCCGCGGCCAACCTCAACCGTCACCTGGACCTCGCCGCCGAGTGGATGCCGCACGAGTACGTCCCGTGGAGCCTGGGTCGTGACTTCGACGCCCTGCCATGGGAACCGGGCCAGTCCAGGCTGTCCGACGTGGCCCAGATCGCCTTCGAGGTCAACCTGCTCACCGAGGACAACCTCCCCAGCTACCACCGTGAGATCGCCACGATCTTCGGTCGGGACAGCGCGTGGGGTACCTGGGTGCACCGCTGGACGGCCGAGGAGGGACGTCACAGCATCGTGATGCGGGACTACCTGATGGTCACCCGTGGTATCGACCCGGTCGCCCTCGAACGCGGCCGCATGCACCAGATGGAGAAGGGGTTCGACAGCGGCGACAAGACGCCCCTGCGCACCATCGCCTACGTGTCGTTCCAGGAACTCGCCACACGGATCAGCCACCGCAACACCGGGCGTTTCACTCAGGACCCGGTCGCCGAGAAGCTCCTCACCCGGGTCGCCGCGGACGAGAACCTCCACATGATCTTCTACCGTAACCTCGTCACCGCCGCGCTGGAGATCGCCCCGTCCGCGACGGTACAGGCCATCGCCGAGGAGCTCATGACATTCCAGATGCCCGGAACGGGTATCGACGACTTCGAGAACAAGGCCAAGCGGATGGCCAAGGCCGGCATCTACGACCTGCGCATCCACCACGACGACGTGATCACGCCGCTGCTCCGGCACTGGAAGTTCTTCGAGCTGACCGGCCTGGACGCGGAGGCCGAACAGGCTCGCGAAAACGTCGGGCACTATCTCAAGGCCCTGGACGACCTCGCCCGCACATACGAGGAGAAGCGCGAGAAGGCACTGGCCGCCGCCTCCGCCTGAGAGCCTGAACGGCGGGAGCCCGGGCGGGTGTTCTCCGGCTCGGGATCCCCGCTTCTTCGCCCTCTCCGGCCGCGTTCGACGCTACTCGACGCACAGAATTAACTCCTGTTGGTGACGCTGCGATCGGGCCCATGGGTGGCGCAACGAGCCTCCGCATGTGGCACAACGAGCACCGGGCCGGCGACCGGTCACGCGGTGGCGAGCCCGGTGCCGGGAGACAATGACCGAGGGTCTGTTGGCCTCCGACCGCACCGCACCGCACCGCACAACAACCAACAGGAGACCTCGTGCAGCTCGGGATGATCGGCCTTGGCCGGATGGGCGCCAACCTCGTGCGCCGGCTGATGCGCCACGGCCACGACTGCGTCGTCTACGACGTCAACGCCGACGCGGTGCAGCAACTGGTGACCGAGGGTGCCACCGGAGCCACCACGCTGGCCGAGTTCGCGGCGAAACTCTCCGCCCCCCGCGCCGCCTGGGTGATGGTCCCGGCCGGGATCACCGGTGAGACCGTGCTCGCGCTGGCCGAGCACTTCACCGTCGGCGACATCATCATCGACGGAGGGAACTCCTATTACCGTGACGATGTCGACCGGGCAAAGGAGCTCGGCGGCCGGGGCATCCACTACGTCGATATCGGCACGTCCGGCGGGGTCTTCGGGCTGGAACGCGGATTCTGCCTCATGATCGGTGGTGAGAGCGACGTGGTGTCACACCTTGACCCGATCTTCGCCGCGATCGCCCCAGGGTTCGGGCAGGCACCGCGCACACCGGGGCGTATCGGCGAACCGACCAGGGAGGAAAAGGGTTATCTGCATTGCGGGCCAAACGGCGCCGGGCATTTCGTCAAGATGATCCACAATGGTATCGAGTACGGCATGATGGCCGCGTTCGCCGAAGGCATGGCCATCCTGGAGAAGGCCGGCATCGGCCGGGACCACGCAGGTGAGCACGACGCCGAGACCACCCCGCTCGCACATCCGGAGTACTACCAGTACGACATCGACACCGCGGCGGTGGCCGAGGTGTGGCGCCGCGGCAGCGTGGTCAGTTCCTGGCTGCTGGACCTGACCGCGGCCGCGCTCGTCGAGGACCCGAAGCTGGAATCGTTCAGCGGCCGGGTCTCCGACTCGGGTGAGGGCCGCTGGACGGTGCTGGCCGCGGTGGAGGAGGGCGTACCCGCCCACGTCCTCACCGCCTCGCTGTACGAGCGGTTCAGCTCACGCGGCGAGGCCCTGTTCGCGGACAAGCTGCTGTCCGCGATGCGCAAGCAGTTCGGCGGTCACGCGGAGAAGCCGGCAACCTGACCAGCGGCCCGACCGGCAACCTGACCGGCGGCCCGACCGGCGGCCTGGCCCACGGCCCGGCTCGCTCCCCGACCCACCCGGATCCGTAGGTGGAAACCGTCGTCACCACAACAGGAACCACCTACGCTTCCGCGGTCGGAAGGTAGGACGCGGCTCCCTCGGGCGGCGAACTCCGCCGACTTCTCCCGCATACCGGCCTCGCATGATTGCCCGGTCCAGTCGGTGGATGTTTCAACCACATGCCGACCTCTCAACCACATACCGGCATCCACGACCTCCCTGCGCCGTGCTCTCCCCCATGCCGCCGAAGGCGGACGCGAGAACCGGATCATCCGTCGTCCCGCCCGTCGTCCGTCAGACAAGGACGTAAGGACTGATGCCTCGCGGACGGGGCCACCTTGACCCCGCCCGCCCGTCGGGATGCACAGGTATGACCCGATGACGAGGAATCGCCACCAAACCGGTAGATTAGCCTGCCCTGCACCGTTTGAAACCGCATGGCGACGCTGTGGTGACACACGCTCGGCCGGCGGCGAGAAGGTGCGAGGACCGAACGAACGGGGGAATGCCAGGTGCACCTTGTGCTGATCGAGACGTCCGGGAACCAGCCGTTCATTTTCGGCACGAACAAACAACGCGAGAACATCGGCGCGTCCGAACTGACCACGATGATCAGTAAATGGGCAGACGACGCGACCGAGACGATCCATCAGACCCCGGATCAGACGGCTCCGACGGTGGCAAAGCAGGTCGTCAGGGTGGTAACGGCTTCCGGCAAGGTCGTCCTGCTGGTGACCGAAACCGATACCGCCAGAAGCGAACAGATCGCCCACACGCTGGTCACCGAGGTGACCAGCCAGGCGGTGCAGTACGCGCCCGGCCTGGCCGTCGACGGGGCGTTCGTCCTGGTCACCCACGACGACCTCGCCACCGACCGGGGTCAGCGGGAGCTGCTGCGCCGCGTCCATGCGGCGGTGGCCGGCTACACGGCGGCCCGACCCGCCGCTGCGGCGCGCTTCCCGCAGGTGCCGTTCGCCGCGATCTGCCGGTACAGCGGCCTGCCGGCCACCGTGCCCCTGCCCGCCGTGGCCCCCAGGAGTACACAGACGCTGGACGACGTGCAGGCAGCGGCGCGCGGCCACGGCGTTGCTGCTGATCGGGGCGTCTCTCATCGACGCGGTTGGCGGGGACCGGCGGCGCGGCGCCGGTGCCGCCCAGGTGCTGATCTTGAAGTCCGCGTCCGTCGACCCGGCCAACGTCGACCAGGCCGCCATCGAACTGGCGAAGGCGGGTAGCACCCGCCTCAGGCTTCTCCAGAACGCCTTTACCACGGTCACAAAGCAGCACAAACCCGTGTTACCACCGCGATCGGGCACCCACGGGAACGCACCGGCTGTGGTCACCCGGGCGGAACCGGAGGACTGGACCGAGGTGGATCTCACGATCATCGTGGACCAGCCGGTACTCGCGTCCACCGGGGTGAGCGGGAACATGCTCACCGGCGCCGACCGGCTGCCCGGGACGACCCTGCTGCCCTGGGGTGACCTCCGGCGAGTTGATCGTCACAGCGGCGACTCCCGAAGTTGCCGGAGAGCGCTTCGACCCGGTTCCGCTGGCGTTCCAGCAGGCGAAGAGCTCGGGTGACTCGGGTAAAAGGAGGGCGCTCAACCGGCTGCGTGCGGACCAGCCGGAGGCCCAGCACAAGCCGATGCGCACCGGCTATGTCGCGCTCGCCGGCAACCCCGTGACCGCCACCGGCACCACAGACAGCCACAGCACCGCCGTCGAGGCCGCCGGCAGTACCGGACCCGCTGGTGACACCGGACCGACCGGTGCCGGCGCGGACGCTCCCACCTCCGCGAGCCTGGTCTTCCAGCAGCCGGTGCTCGCGGTCGCCATGCACAACCAGGTGGAGGAGCGCAGGCAGCGACCGACCGAGGAGTCCGGTCTCTACACCGTCCAGGTGATCCCGCCGCGCATGCCCGGGTCCGACCACAACCTCACCGACACCCGGTTGCGCGCCCACGTGCGGGTGAGCCAACGTCTGCACGAGGCGTTGACGAAGGCCCACGGCCTGTCCAACGCCGCCGCCGAGGGAGTCAACCGACTGATCAAACTCGTCTACCGC
>NZ_CAAAFR010000041.1:19941-41680 GCF_900634745.1 Protofrankia symbiont of Coriaria ruscifolia | reverse complement strand
ACCGCCTTCGGCCTGACCAACGTCGCCAACCAGCAACGCCGCGCCCGCTACGTCGCCTCCCGCTCCACCCGCCCCGACTGGCTACACCCCGTCACAAACTTCACATTGGCAGCGTGATCAGGCGATTACACATTCCAGCTCAGTACGGAGAGCCGCTTTGGCCCCTGGGCAGCGTCGACGGCGCATATGCCGAAACCAGGATGGTGGAGGGTGGGTCTGCCGTACCGATCAGGCTCCGGGCATGAAGAACTTCTTCTCGCAGAACTTGCGGAAAGTCGGCTACGTCGCGCGGCTACGTAACGTGCTGGCGCCCTTGATCTCCTCGTCCCACCCCTGGCCTGACCTCCGCCATCGCTCGCCTCGTCGACGAGAGCGCGCGCTCGATGACCAGCCCGAAGCCAGACAGCCGCCAGAACGACCAGAATAGCGACCGGTCCATATAATGACCTCCATGGAGACCATACCGATCACCGAGGCGAAGGCCCGGATTGCCGAGCTGGCCGAGCGGGTGGCCAAAGAACATGATCATTTTACGATCACGCGCAACGGGCGCGCGGACGTGATGCTGATCTCCGTTGCCGAGTACGAGTCGATGCGCGAGACCCTCGACCTCCTGTCAGACGACGAGGCTCTTGCGGATCTGCGGCAGTCGCGGGACGACTTCGCTACGGGCGACACCTTCGCCTTGGGCGAGGTCGTGGCCGAACTGGAGCAGCGGCGGGCCGGGGACGGGTGATGGCCGCCAGCGGCACACCCTACGAGGTCGCACTGTCGCGCAGGGCACGGAGAAACCTCCACGAGGACCTGCCCCTGGAGGTCGCGGCCGCCGCGCTGGAGACGATCCAGCGAGCGATCGCCATGAACCCTCACCGGGTCGGGAAACCGTTGGACGAACCTTTCGACGGCTTCTACTCGGCGCGCCGCGGGACCTACCGCATCATCTACCGGATCGACGCGGCCAAGCACCTGGTACAGATCCACTCCATCCGGCACCGGCGAGACGTCTACCACCCGTGAGTCCCAGCGCGCTTCACCGCACACTGCCGAGTCACCGAGGAGCGGAAGGCGCGACGCGGAAACCCACATCGTCAACCTGAAAGTCCGGATGTCCACGACGCGAACGGACGCCCGGCAGCTCCGGTGCTCGTCGAACCAGCCGCCTCCCCGCAGCACCTTGTAGCCGCCGTAGACCTCGGCGTCAGACGCCATACCAGGCGATCTCGTCAGGCTGACCGTACCTCGGGCCGGCCGCCATCCCGGCTGCGATTCCCAGCAGGCCGATCCCGGCCGGTGCCGTCGGCCAGCTTTGGAGCCGCCGCGACAGCCTCGCCGGCTTTCACGCTGCGCCGGCACTGGTCGACTTGGCAAGGTCCGCGAGCACGGCGACAGTTCTGTCCTGCTCTGCCGGGGTGCCGAACGGGCACGCGAGGAAGTCGGTGACGCCGGTGTCCGCGATCCGCCGGAGGTGACCGGCCACGCCGTCCTCGTCGGAGACGACGACGACATCCCCCGGCCCGGCCGCCCCTTCACGGTCAAGGACGGCCCGGTACTCAGGAACCTGGCCGGCAAGGGCGAACTGCTGCGCGATGCGCCCTCGGACCTCCGCCTCATTGCCTGTCACACAGACGACCAGCCTGGCGATCACCCTGGGTGCCGGACGCCCAGCGGCGGCAGCGGCACGGTTGACGGAGGGGACGATGTGATCGGCCAACGTTCGCGGACCGGTCATCCAGGTCACCGTGCCGTCAGCGAGTTCCCCGGCCACCCTCAGCATCGCTGGGCCGAGCGCCGCGAGCAGGAGGATAGGAGGCAGCGTGCCAGGGGCGTCGACCGCGCCGACCGCGGTGAGCGTCTCGCCACGATGGTTCACAGTTTCTCCTCGTAGCAGGGCGCTCAGCACTGTCAGGTACTCGCGCATGCGGGCGGCGGGGCGATCGGCGGACAGGCCGAACATGCCCTGGATCATCGCCGCGATGCCAGCGCCGACACCCAGAGTGAGCCGGCCGCCGCTCGCCGCCTGGGCGGTGAGAGCCTGGCTCGCGAGCACCAGGGGATGACGCTGCGGGGTGGGCACGACCGCCGCGCCCAGAGCGATGGCGGGCACCTGTGCGCCGGCGACCGCCAGGGTGGTGAGCGCGTCCCAACCGAGCGCCTGAGCCGACCACGCGGAGTCGATGCCGGAGTCGGCGGCTACCCGCACCTGGTGGACAACCTCGGTCAGAGTAGCGGCTCCTCGCACGTCACCGACTGCAATTCCGATCTTCATCGCTTCTCCCGGTCCGGGCGAGACACCGGAGAGGTACCCCGCCATCGACAAACGGAGAAGTTCTCCGGATGCTTCGCGTTACGATACGGAGAACTTCTCCGGTTGACAAGGAGGTGGTCCTGACGTGGGGCCAGACCACGTGACGCCTTCCGAACGCCGGATGCGCAGCGACGCCCGGGACAACCGCGACAAGGTGCTACGGGCGGCGAGGGCCGTGTTCGCCGAAGAGGGAGCCCACGCGTCGCTCAATCGGATCGCCCAGCGCGCCGGAGTAGGGCCCGGTACGCTTTACCGGCATTTCCCCTCACTGCAAGCACTTCTGGTGGCGATCATCCGCGACGACGTGGACAGACTGTGCGCCGCCGGGCACGAACTGCTCGGCCATCCTGATCCCGGCGACGCGCTGCGTATCTGGCTACATAAGGTCGCTGTCCACGCCACCGCTATGCGGGGGCTCGTGGCGGCGCAGATGCTGGCCGTGTCCGGTTCCGACGCGGACGCGGCACTGGCGGCCTGCCACGACGAGATCCGCGCCGCCGGCAGTGCCCTGCTGGACCGCACGCGCCCGCATGGCGCCGTCACAACGGACATCGACATTGGCGATCTCCTGACCCTTGTCAACGCGGTGGCATGGGCCAGCGAGCAGGCGCACGACGACCCCCGTCTTCTCGATCGCCTGATGACGTTTGTCGGCCGCGGCCTGGGTTGAACAGCGCCTGGCGCGGCAGAGCCGACTGATGCCGTTCACGAACCTGCCGGCGATCACAGCAGCCCGACGCGTCCATCCGGCCGTTACCGGCCCGGCCCGAGAGGGTCGGCGCCGAAGCCGCAGTCGGGTGTCAGCTCTCCATCAGGCTGGCCGCGACCGTCGCCCCGAGCTCCCAGCAGGCCTCGCGTACAGCGGCGTCGACCTCGTCGACGACCGTCAGAGGCTCGCGCAAGCGCTTCCACTTCAGGCCGGTCGCGATGGTCTCAACCCCGCGGATCGCCCCGGTCGTGTCGTTGTTGCCGTGCACATACAGGGCGTACGGTCGCCCGACGGTTGCATTCAGACACGGATAGTAAACGGTATCGCAGAACTTGCGGAAAGTCGGGCGCTTCGAACAGTAACGATAAGTGTCGCATGAGGCCCACCACCACGATGGGAGATTTCCTCCTTACGCACAACGCCCAAGGCCCCGACCGGACACTCCGTCTCCTGGCCCTCTGACCCCCGCTGACCAGGCACAACACACGCCACGACTTTGACGAATCCCTGTCCGACCGGGTGGACGGTCTGGCCGCGCATCGTCGGGCGGTTGATCTTCACTGTCCGGCGGTGGTGCCTCATCGTCCGGGGTCGGCCGATCCACTGAGCCGTCATCAGGCTCAGGGTCAGGCCCCGGATCCTCGCCCGGCTGGTCGTCCGTCCCTGCCATGGCCACCATCCCTTGCTGGCGGGTCGTGCGGTCAAGATTTTCCCAGCACGTGGCAGCGCCACAGACGGCAGGGATGCCCCGCCAAGGTGTTCCGCGCTCAGCTTCATGCTCTTACGCTTTACCGTCCAACCCCCACGCAGATAGCCTCCGGTTTGCTGGGAGACATGGCTGTACCGATCGGCGCACCCACCCCAACAAGATCACGCGGGCATCAGGCTGGCCGCGACCGTCGCTCCAAGGGTGCTGGGTCCGTTGGTCATCCCTAGGGAGGCGTGCCCGCTTCTGCTACCGGGTGACGATGACCGTCGCGCGGTGTCCGGCAGCGTTCTTGAGCTTGGTGTCGCCTGTGAGCAGTTCGCAGCCGAGCGCTTCGGCGAGCGCGATGTAGGCGGCGTCGTAGGCGCCGAGGTTGTGCCGCAGCTCCCACATCCGGGGGTGGTAGGGCCAGACCGGATGACGGGTGATCCGCAGGCGCGCGTAGTCAGCCAGCATCTGCTCGCCGCGATGGTCAGTGATCTTCTTTCCGGCGGCAAGCCCGCGGACTGTTGACGCGACCTCGACGTCGAGATGGTGCGGGGCGTGCAGTGTGCGCGGGGCGGACAGGCGCTGCCGGAGCACCTCGTCGCCATTGCGGACGGACAGCACATCAATGACGAGCGAGCAGTCAACCACGTACGTGAGGGTCAACGCCGTCCCTCGTCGCGCGCCGCGAGGATGTCGTCCATGGTGAGCTCCACCGGTTCCCTGTCGCGGGCGATGCGGGCGATGACCTCGGCGTTGGTCTCCGTGGCCGCGTCGGCATCCATCAGGTCCCGCAAGTACCCAGACAGTGACTGGCCGAGCGATCTAGCGCGCTCGCGGAGGACCGCGAGCGTCGTCGGATCGACATCGCGCACCTGGATGATGCCCACGTCGGCGGACTCGCTCATATGTCCACGCTACCACGCGTTCATGCATGGCGCATGAATGCATCCTCGGTGCCCAACCAGACCGAGCGCTGTTGCCCGTCATGGTCGGGCGCCGGCCGTTCCCCACGCCCCCGGCTGACCTTCTCACGGCGGCGAGACGCCAACCACCCGCGACCTTTGACGAGTTCTCCGCGGCGGACCGGGTGTTCGGCACGGTCGAACAACGCGCCGAGGAGCGCGCCGAACACGCCACCGCCTATCGCGGGCATGTCGTGATCTCCCCGATCCGACCTGAACCCGGGTCGGTACAGATCACCACATTCGGTAAGCTCGGCCTCCCGCTGATCGAGCTGGGCGCGCCCAAGCCGAGCCAGGCCCGTTTCTACAACGCGGCCGATCCCACCGGGAAACCGATGGAAAAGGGGATGCTGAAGGCGGACATGTACGGTGCGGGCGCGGGCCTGCGCGGCTTCAAGGTGTTCGCCCGCCACCGCAACCTTGAGGACCAGGACAAAAACCCTGAGGCCCAGGACAAGCTCGACAGATACGTCCGGGAGAAGGTCCGCGCCCGAGTCGATGCCCAGGAGAAAAGGGGCCGCGCCCAGGACGGTCAGTCGACGAAGCTGCGGACGAAGCGGAACGCGTCCGTGCTGGCCTGGGTCAGAGCCGGCAGCACGTTCACCTTCGACATCGACGTCACGAACATGACCGGCCCGGAACTGGGCGCGTTGCTGTGGCTGCTGGACCCCCACGAACTCGCCGTCCCCAGGGAGTTGGAACAGTCGGGAACAGCGGCCGATTTCGGCGTGTTCCGGCTCGGGCGTGGTCGGCCGCTCGGGCTGGGCTCGGTTACTCTCGAGGTCCTGCCGGACGGCAGTTCTCTCGTTCAGGGTGAGGCGGTGACCACCGCCTACCGAGACCTGTCCGGCCGCCTCGGCGCCGTCGGTCAGGTTCCGGTGGACAGCGGCGGTACCGAGCATTTCACCGAGGTCGCGAAAACATTGATCGAGACCTTCCGGACGGCGACCGGCGATGCGGTGGGCCACAGTTTCGACGAAGCCTCGCATATCGCCGCACTGCGCCGGGCCGCCACCGGCTACGGCGACGGGGTCCGCGTCGGTTATCCGAGGGGTTCGACCAAGCCGCGCCAAGGTGATGACATCTCGGAGATCGTCGCCTGGTTCCAGCTCAACGAGAAGGTCAGCACGTCGCGGTCAGGTGCGCCGAAAATAGACCACGGCTATGCGCTGCCGTCACTCACCACGGACGTGACTCCGCTGCGCGAACTCCGCGAGAAGTAACCTCACCTGCGTCAATTACGGAAAATTCGTTACCCCACCGCGATGGATGCCAGATCGACACGCAAAGCACCGATCCTGTCGGCATACTCGTCATACCGAGGTGAAGCTCCAATCACAGCACCGTCACCCGGGATACGCTGCTCCGTCGAGCCGGCCAGCAATTGATGCGCTACTTCGTCAATCAATTCACGAACTATGCTCGTGAGATCGGACCTACCCGGGCTCGGCCACAATCGCCCAAGAACATCTCGCAGCACCTTATCCTCCAACCCGTGCGCCGTAGGGCTCTCATCGCGAGCCTTTATCAAAACCCAGATCGACGTTCCTTTGGGGCGATTATTGTAGACCCTACCAGGAAGTGTCGCATTGCATATTGAAGCAGCAAGACAGATCGCACCCCAATTGTCGATATCGATCAACGTATCCACGAGTCGCAGTCGGCGAACAGTCTCAGCAATATCTCTTTCTTGTTCTTTTCGTTCCGAAAAAGCATCCTGTCGTAGTTCCTCTATATCCTTCGCGATCCGCCGAAGATCCGGTCCACCGCGGTGCAACGTGCGCGCGGCGGCGTCGAGTTCGAGGGCCGCGAGTTGGCGTAATGCCACGCTCGCGAGGATCGGATCATAGCCGGGCAACACGGCAACCTGCTCGTCCGAAAGCTGGATTTTGCTGGCTGAGGAGTTCGCTGTGGTACCGACAGAGGAATCTCCATCCGGCCACGCTCGAGCGTGCTGAATTTCTTCTATCGAACCGACATATGCCGGACATCCCTCGGCCGCTGCCCAGTCGACCGCCGCGAGCATAG
Organism: Protofrankia symbiont of Coriaria ruscifolia; assembly: GCF_900634745.1. NCBI lineage: Bacteria > Bacillati > Actinomycetota > Actinomycetes > Frankiales > Frankiaceae > Protofrankia > Protofrankia symbiont of Coriaria ruscifolia. Next base: position 34,982 of record NZ_CAAAFR010000041.1, on the reverse strand, counting down.
CAGCCAGATTCATCCCATGAGTGCCCGGCCCGCCGAGAAAAACCACCACCTCGGCATCTCGTAGCGGAAACCTGTCGTCCCACTCCCGCAGATGTCCTGTAATTCTTGCTCGCATGGATTCGACGGAGCGCTCGTCCGAACGAGGACGACCATCGCGGACTACCGCGGCACGCTCCACGGTCGCAACCCGGATCTCCCCGATCCGTTCGGGTGGCAACACGTCATAGGGAGTTTCGCGAACCGTGACAGCTTCGACCTCCGCCAGCGCCTTGCCCTCGGTATCGTCCTGGTGCCCGTCTCCCGTGGTCAGGGATGCGACGAGCAGTACGTCCAGCTTCCATTCGATGGCTTTCCGGCCGGCGATCTCATGGAAATGATGGGTGAGCACGGCGTGCAACTGCGGGCGAAGTTCCTGCTTACCCACACACTGGATGACAAGAATTCTGCCGGACGGGACCGAGGACCATCGTGTTGGATCCGGGGAGAGCCGCAGCTCCGACCGCGGGTCGCGATCGTCCGCAACCGCCGCGAGCCCTCGTAGCTCCGGATCGAACAGCAGCTCCCGACTCGGGACCGCCAAGGTCTGATGGACAGCATCCCTGGCGCACTTGTTCAGTTTTTCGACCACGGGGAGCCGCATGAATTGCAGGGGAGCCCGTTCAGGAAGCCGAGTGGAACGACATATTCGACCTCTAAACTGACCAAACGTCTCGTTCTTCGGCCCCTTCTTCAGCTCCTTCCGCCAGCCGGCATCGGCATCATCGGCCCTCGGCCAGAAATTACCGTCACCCTCATTTTCGACAAGCTCGAGGTAGTTGTCGTACATCCATGATCTCACCTGCATCAGAGCCCCGGTCTCCCCGCGGGAGAGAACGTCAAAGAAAGCGTTTTCTTTTCCTCGATACGAGCGCGGGTCGAGCGATGCGATCAGGTCTGCCGAGATCTCCGCCTTCTGGATCTCCTGCTTGAACTTGTCGACATCCTGAATCTGGCGATAGTGCAACGCTTTCCATAGCCGGAAATCCTGTTCTTTTCCGCCCTGCTTGGCCAGTTCGGCGAGCCCGAGAAAATGACGTTGCCGAGCGAGCCAGTCACGGGCGTCCCCACCGACGGCTACGGACGTCGCCCCATGGGCGTCCTGGAGCGGTACCACCGTCAATGGTCGGCCCGACCACAGGCAGCCCAGGAGCAACCCGTTGATTCCTAACGCGGCGCCGGACCCATGCCCGAGTACGATCTCCCGTGGCTGGCAGGTCTCCAGATGATCGACCATCGCCTTGCGCGCCGGCTCCACCAGAGGCTCGTGAATGTCGATCGGCTCGACCTCCGTCGGCGCGGGGCACCCGTACAGCTCGGGCCAGATCTTCAGCGCCCGGCGTATCAGCTCGAATACTTTCCTGGTGTCGCGCCAGTCGCCCTTGCTCGTGTAGGCAAGCGCCAGAACCGCTCCGTCAACGTCCCCACATCGGGTCAGCAATGTCTGCAAGGGCATCGCCTTATGAGCAAGGATAGGCGCCGGAGAAAGCAGCAGGGGCCGGATGCCGATCCGTTCGGCGCTGTCCTCTTTTCGAGCCTGTTCGAGATCATCCTCGGCACGATCAAGAATCGTTTCAATGCCCGCGTATCGTGCTTCGAGGTCACGTCTGTCCTTATCATCGGACAGCCGACCGCCGGTCGTGATTCCCACGTCGGATGTGCCGAGCAGATGGACTATTATCTTGCCCGCCATGTGCGTCCCCCGTCCGTAAGTGCCATCAACTGCGCACAGTGTGACAGGGTCGGCACATGCGCCGGACGTAGGGGCGGCCACCGACGACGCCGGGCGGCACGGGAGGTGTAGGTGGGTTCGGTTGCGGCAGCGACAGTGGTCGCACACCCCGGCGCCGAACCGATGACGGCCGCGGGGAGCGCCCGTCCTGGGAGCGGATCGCGGAATCCCAGTGCGGCGTCATCTCGGTCCGTACGGCACTGCGGGCCGGAATGACCGAGGCGGAAATACGCTGGAAGCTGCGTAGCGGCCGCTGGCAACGGCCCATGCGGGGTGTGCTCGTCACCCACTCCGGTCCGATCACCAACATCCAGATGACGTGGGCGGCCGTCGAGTCGATCGGGGTCGGCGCGGTGCTCGGCGGGGCATCAGCGGCGTCGTTCGACTGCTTACGCGGGTTCGACGGCGGGCCGGTCGTCGTCCTCGTCGATGCCGCACGGCACGTGGCACGGCGCCTCGGTGTCATCATCCGGCGCAGCCGTCACCTCGGCTCCGATGACGTGTACCCGCGGCGGTTGCCGCGGCGGTTGCCGCGGCGGTTGCCGCGGCGGTTGCCGCGGCGGTTGCCGCGGCGGTTGCCGCCGCGGACCCGGCTCCCCCGCTCGGTCGTGGACATAGCCAACTGGGCCCAGGACGAGGACGACGCGCGTGCCGTACTTGCCGCAGCCGTCCAGCAGCGGCTGGTCACCGTTGCCGAGCTTCACCGTGTCGTCGAGCGTCGTGGGTCGCTGCACCGCAACACGCTGATCATCGATACCCTGAGCGATCTGGGTGACGGCGCCCATTCGGTGGCCGAAATTCTTTATCGAAAAATCGAAAACCACTACGGCCTGCCGGCCGCGCAACGGCAGAAGAGGATCGACGCCGATGGCAACCGCTACCACCTCGACATCTGGTACGAAACGTGGCAGGTCTGGGTGGAGATCGACGGTGGACACCACCGGGAGGCACGTCAGTGGTGGAACGAGCTGGCCCGTCAGAACGCCGGTGTGCTCCAGGACCGCCTCATTCTGCGCTTCCCGGTCCACCTGCTGCGCACCCAGCCCGAGCGGGTGGCCGACCAGGTCGCCACCACCCTACGCCAACGCGGCTGGAAGCCGAACCTGTAGATGAAAACCGCGACCACAACAGCGGTTTCCACCTACGGATGCGGAAGCTGTAGGTGGAAACCGTCGTCACGACGCCCCCTCGCGTGGGTGTCCAGGGTCGGTGGCGTTGAGGGTGAGTCGCAAGGGCTTACCTCACCGGTTGTCAACGATTTTTATGCGGACGAGGAAGCCCCTAGGAAGATCAGAAGATTTTCCCTCTGGATCGGCCCTCCGCGATCAGTTAGAGCGTCTCCGGTTGGTCCAGGATCTTTCTGGTGAGCTGGTGGAGGGCGGGGCAGAGGTTGACGGTGTCTTCGTAGTAGGCGACGTTGACCAGGATGTCGGCGGCGGCGACCAGTAGCGCGTAGCGTCCGGATGGGCTGTCGAGGATGTCCGCGAAGGCGGTGTGGATCTGTTCGGCGGTTTCGGGGACGGCCAGGGCGGTGCAGTACAGGCGTGCGGCGCCGTATCCGGCTACGCCGGTTCCCCAGTGTTCCCAGTCGAGGATCATCAGGTTGGGGATGGTGACGTTGCCCCAGTGCAGGTCCAGGTGTTCGGTGCTGCCCCAGGTCGGCGCGATCCCCGGTGGGAGCGGCTGGCCGTAGACGGCGTGGAGCAGGTAGCGGTGTCGTTCGGCGCTGTCCGCCCAGAAGGTCCGGTCGGTGGGGTGGGTGGCCAGCGCGTCCAGGGAGGCACGTAGGTCATTCAGCCATTGGGGGGCGAGGGTGACGGGTGTGGCCAGGTACTGGCTGCCGGGGGCCGCGACCGGATCGGGGGCCAGGGTCATCAGCTCGGCGCACACCGGGATGCTCACCGGCTGGGTGTGTGTCCATTCCACGCTGGCCAGCAGCGTGGGTTTGTGGATGCCGCGCAGGGCGGCGGCGTCGCGGATGCCCGTCCACGCCTCCCGGTCCATCCCGTCCTCGTGGAAGGGGGCGACCCGTAGCCATGCCCGTTCGCCCTGGTAGAGCACCGGGCCGCTGATGCTGTCCGCGACGCTGGTGGCGGGCGTGCACGGTTCGACGCCCAGTCGCTCGACTGCGGCTAGGAACACGTCCACCAGCCATGCATCGTAGTCGTCGACGCGGACCGGTAACCATCGACGCCTCACTCGCATACTTTCCGCAGGGGGCTACAGACCGGCGTGCACGACGGGACACATCTGGAATCCGGCGTGCATTTCATGTTGGGCATGCACGCGGTGGTCTCCGTGGGCCGGCGGGCCTGGTCGAGTCGTGCCACCTGTGCCCGGAAGGCGCCGCCGTCAAGGACGCTGTGCAGCGGTTCCCACCGGGCGTTGCCGGCAACCGCATGTCGGGTGAACACACATGGTGACACCGTACCGTCCGGGCCGATGGCGGCAGTGCCGTGCCCGCACTGCCCGCAGGTGTCCGCCTCGTTCACCGCCGAGGCCCCACGGCCGAACGCCCGCACCCGGTCATGGCCGACGTCGGTGACCCCGAGGGCCGCGAGGTCTCCGCGCGCCTGATCGACCCGCTGGGTGTCGTCGACGCCGATGACACCGACCCGTAGCGGGATCTTCCGGCGTACCGCCTCGGCGATGTTCTCCCTGGTCCGGGCGTGGCTGCCCGGCCGGCCGGTGATCTCCTCATGCTGGGCCGGGGTATCGGAGTAGTACGACGTCGCCACTTGGACACCCGGCCGGGAGAACAGTTCCCACAGGGTGGGGGTGACCCGGTAGAGGTTGGTGAACACCTCCGCCCGGAGGCCGGCCGCCAGCGCGTGTGTCACCAGTTCGGGGAATGCCGGGTGCACGGTCGGCTCGCCGCCGATGAACTGGACCATCTCAACGCCGTGGTCGGCGGCGTCCTTGATAAGACGTCTCCAGTCGGCGACGGTCATTGTTCCATGATTACCCAGTGGGGATACGTCCGCGTAGCAGTGAACGCACGTGAGCTGACAACGTCCGGTGATCTCAAGCCACAGGAACCGGGCCGGAACAGTAGCTCCAGGGGTCACGTGCCGCTCCGTTTCTGTGAATATGGCTGATCAGCATATGGCTGACCATCGTTTCCGCCCCGGCCCGACGGCCTGTCCGCGCTCCAGGCGCGCGCCAACGCGATGTGCACCGCTTCCAAGGCCGCGCTCTGCCCGGCGACGAACGCCAACGCCTCCGTCGCTGTCACCCCGTCGCCGGCTCGCAGCAGCGGTTGCGGTCGCACCGCCAGTACCGCCAGCAGACCCCGCACGATCCAGCCATCAGCCTCCGATACAGGCCGGCCGCACGCCGAGGGAAACGAGCCGTCTCCGCTCACCGGGAATCCCGATGCCAGCGCACCGCCGGCGCCGCCGCACTTTCGGCGAACCGCACCGGCCCCACCGCATAGTCACTGATCCCGGCCGACCGGGCATGCTGATCGGCGGCGGTCACACTCTCGAAAGCCATCATCACCACCGACACCGCCCATCGCTCCTCCCCGCCGTACTGGATCAGCGCGTACAACGTGCCCGCAGCATCCACGCGCGCCTCGCCTCCCCTTCCACATCAACCGGTCGGCAAAGCCGGCCCCGGGCGGACGAAGGATTGAAAAGGGGGTATCCGCCCGGGACCAGCCCGGCAACACCGCCTCCAGACGTTTCCCCTCCACGCCCGAAGCCCGGTGCCACACCACGGCCCCGCCACCGGGGACACCGTCAGCCCGGTCGGAACCGCTGGCACAAGTTCACAGGAATCGTTCGTCTAGGACGAGGGCACAGGCGGGGCTGCGAAGGGGCGGTTAGTTCGTCAACACCACTCCTGGGGGCAGTTCAGGGGCAGTTACGGCAAGTACGATACGCCAGGGTGGCGTGACCGGATGACTGCTGGCTGTGCAAGAATTTCTTTGTCAACTACTGGAGGTGCGCTCTATGCCCACGCCCAAGCCCAACGACTTGCTTCGCCGTGCCCGTCTGAGGCTTGACTCAACGCGCTCGCCAGGTGAAAAGATTAGCCGTCAAGAACTAGCAGATCTTGTTGCTTTGTGGATCTTCCAAGAAAAAGGTGGCCGGGTCACACCTATCGACGATCATTACATTGGAAAACTCGAGCGCGGCGTAGTCAGATGGCCTCAGGAGGACTACCGTTCCGCATTGCGGGCTATCTTTGGCGCCAGAACGGACTCCGAACTCGGCTTTTACCGAAGTCGGCAGACCGATAGTACCCAATCTGCCAGCTTGATCGAACACGAAGAGCTGGAGTTCCCGACGTCATGGCAGAACGGTATCGAATCTACCACCCAACTATGGAGGCAAGATATGGAACGTAGACACCTGCTCGCCGGAGCCGTCTTTGGCATAGGCTCTCATTCTTCCTTAGCCCTCCGTTGGCTCACGAAACGTACGGAAGTAATTAGTGCACAAGGGTCGCGTCAAGTCGGTACGTGGGAAATTGATACAATAAGAGAGATGACGACCGCTTTCCGCCGCTTCGACAACCGATTTGGTGGCGGACGAGGTCGTTCCACACTTCTATGCTTTCTCAATGATGAAGTTGCTCCGCTTCTACGCGATGGTAAATATTCAGGTAATGTTGCAAAAGATCTATTTTCTGCCGTCGCTGAAATTACCCACCTAGCAGGGTGGATGGCTTACGATGAAGAGCGACACGGGTTAGCTCAACGATATCTATTTCAAGCGCTCCACTTTGCGAGTTCCTCCGATGATGAAGGTTTTGGTGGCGAAATTCTTGCCGGCATGGGACATCAAGCACTCTATCTAGGGAGACCTATGGATGCAATCGATCTAGCCCTTGCCGCACAACAAAGTGCAAAACGATCGAAAATATTCAGCCTTCTTGCCGAATCTTATACACTAGAAGCACACAGTCATGCCGTCAGGGGTGACAGAAGAGCGTGTTTTTCCGCTATGGCACTTGCAGAACAAGCATTTGACCGGGCTAACCCAGAAAACGAGCCGGAATGGATACGCTATTTTGACTCTGCTTACATGTCGGCTAAGTTCGCCCACTGTCTACGCGATCTTGGTGCGGCGAAAGAGGCCGAACCTTACGCATTGAGATCGCTAGACATGAAACAAAACTATGTGCGAGGGCGTTCTTTTAATATGGCACTGCTAGCTTCCATCTACGGAAGTTGCGGCGAAGTCGATCAAGCTTGTGCTATGGGAACGGAAACAATCCAAATAATGCAGACGCTTAATTCTCGCCGATGCCATCATTATATACGCGATGTTCGCCGCTCTCTGTCGCAATATCGATCAATGCCGGTAGTGCGGGAGTTTGAGCAAGCGTCTACACAGGCATTCTCCGCTGTCAGCTAACGGTTACACGACGCCCAAAACTTCACGCATCTTCAATAAGCCTATAATTGTCGCAGAGCCAACGATTTCACCTTTTTCTATTCGAGTAGATACCGACTCTAGGCTAATCCATTCAATGCGCTCTGTTTCATTGATATCTGGAGCTACATCTCCATGCGTAGCCCCATGTCCGATAAAAAGAATGTTCTCTGAATCAACACTTCCAACCATTGGCTGAAAGGTAACTAAACGTTCAATTCTATTAGCTTTCCATCCCGTCTCTTCTTCGAGCTCTCGCGCGGCAGCGGCGGCTACCTCCTCTCCGGGATCCACGTAACCACCTGGAAGTTCCCAGACGTAACGATCAATTATGAACCTGTGTCGCCATAGCATCAAGACACGTTTATTATCGTCGACTAACCCAACGATTACGGCCCGTGGCATCCGCATAACATACTGTTCAAACCGGGTTCCATCCGGAAGTTCAACATCGGCAATCGATAGTCGAAGCCGACGAGTGACATCGATCACATTTTCATTGTGAATCTTCCATCGGCGAACCGTTGAGTCCATGCCGTCGCTGGTCACCACTGGAACGTTACTCACCTGGAAGAGGCCAGACAACGAAGCTGGCACTCCGTAGCCTCTGCCGTCCAAGAGCCCCTTGCCAATTTTCTCTACGGTTTCAAGGGCGGCCCTCCGGGCCGCCGCGGGGGGCCGCGTCCGTGTCCGTGCTGGCGATGTCCACGCAGATCTGTACTCCGGCCGGCAACACGAGTGCCGGCCGCAGGATGAACAGGTCCGAGTCCGGCGGGGCAGCTCGACGCGCGCCGACTCCGCCGGATGCGCCATCAACAAGCCGCTGAAATACGACCCGCTACGACCAGGCCGACGACTGTTTGGGATCGTGTCCATGGGTCTCTGACTCCTGTGTCCGCAGGGTTGGGGATCAAGATCCGGAGTGGGTGTTGGCGCACCGACTCCGGGTCGCTGCCGTTCCGGCGTTCGATCCGGGAACCGCCCGCCGGATGATCGATTACGGCGAAACGGTGAGATCAACAAGGAACGGCACACCCGTGACCTGCGAGACTCACGAAGTGGGGCAATACCACGACCGAACCCACCTACGCTTCCGCGATCGGGAGGTAGACGTGGCTCCCGCGGGCGGCGAACTCCGCCGACTTCTCCCGCATACCGGCATCCACGGCCTCGATCTCCCCCATGCCGTGCTCCGCGGCGTACCTGCGCACATCCTGTGTGATCTTCATCGAGCAGAAGTGGGGGCCGCACATCGAGCAGAAGTGTGCCGACTTCGCGGGCGTCGCGGGCAGGGTCTCGTCGTGGAACGCCTCGGCGGTCTCCGGGTCGAGCGCGAGATGGAACTGGTCGGTCCACCGGAAGTCGAACCGTGCGTCGGACAGGGCGTCGTCCCATGCCTGGGCGCCCGGGTGCCCCTTGGCCAGGTCCGCCGCGTGCGCGGCGATCTTATAGGCGATCACTCCGGCCTTGACGTCGTCGCGGTCGGGCAGCCCGAGGTGCTCCTTGGGTGTGACGTAGCAGAGCATCGCGGTGCCGTACCAGCCGATCATAGCGGCGCCGATCGCGGACGTGATGTGGTCGTAGCCCGGGGCGATGTCCGTGGTCAGCGGCCCGAGGGTGTAGAAGGGCGCGTCGTGGCACAGCTCGCGCTGCAGGTCCACGTTCTCTTTGATCTTGTTCATCGGGACGTGCCCAGGGCCCTCGATCATGACCTGGACGTCGTGCTCCCACGCCACCGACGTGAGCTCCCCGAGCGTCGCCAGCTCCGCGAGCTGGGCGGCGTCGTTGGCGTCGGCGATCGAGCCGGGACGCAGCCCGTCCCCCAGTGAGAAGGTCACGTCATAGGCGCGAAGGATCTCGCACAGCTCGGCGAAGTGCGTGTAGAGGAAGTTCTCCTGGTGGTGGGCCAGGCACCATGCGGCCAGGATCGACCCGCCGCGGGAGACGATCCCGGTCTTGCGCCGCGCGGTCAGCGGGACGTAGCGCAGCAGCACCCCGGCATGGACGGTCATGTAGTCCACACCCTGCTCACACTGCTCGATGACGGTGTCCCGGTAGATCTCCCAGGACAGTTCCTCGGCCTTGCCGCCGGCCTTCTCCAGCGCCTGGTAGATCGGTACGGTCCCGATCGGGACCGGCGAGTTCCGGATGATCCATTCCCGGGTGGTGTGGATGTCACGCCCGGTGGACAGGTCCATGACGGTGTCGGCACCCCAGCGGGTCGCCCACACCATCTTGTCCACCTCCTCCTCGATGGACGAGGTCACCGCCGAGTTCCCGATGTTCGCATTGATCTTCACCAGGAGGGCGCGGCCGATCGCCATCGGCTCGGACTCGGGGTGGTTGACGTTCGCGGGCAGCACCGCGCGACCAGCGGCGATCTCCGCCCGCACGGTCTCGACCGGCAGGCCCTCGCGCAGCGCCACGAACTCCATCTCCGGGGTGACCTCGCCCCGGCGCGCGTAGGCAAGCTGGGTGACGGCCCGGCCGGGCAGCGCCCGTCTGGGTGAAGGCTTGCGCAGCCCCTCCCCGTGCCGGATCTCGGGTGCGGTGCCCTGGTAGACCTCGGTGTCACCGCGAGCGGCGATCCAGGCGTCCCGCAGCGGAGCGAGCCCCCGGCGCACGTCGGTGACCTGCTCGGCATCGGTGTACGGCCCGGAGGTGTCATACAGGATCACGCTGTCGCCCGTGGACAGCACCACTTCACGCATAGGCACCCGCAGGCCGTCCGCGGAGCCGATCAGATAGGTCTTGCGGCTGCCGGGCAGCGAGCCGGAAGTGACAGGTGCGGATGAGCCACCGGGCACGCGCGCGGTGCCAGTGGCACCAGGCGCGCCACCGGTGACGGACGCCCCACTGCTGACGGGCGTGGACACGGAGACTGGTCGGTCAACAGGCAGCACCACAGTGACGGCTCCCTACGCCGGCATTATCCGGACAGGTTCTGGCGGTCGGCGGCACCGTGGAGCGAACCCCAGCCGCCCTCTCAGCCTCCTTCGTCGGAAGCTCCCGCGTTGAGGTTGGATGCGACGGTACGCCCAACCAGGACCCTCCCGCCACCCAATCGGCGGAACACCCGTCGGCGACCTCGGAACGTGTCACAGCGTTACTCCACGCGGACGTCAGGTGAGATGCATCCGGGAGCGGGTAGTCAGGCTGGGACGGTGTTCGCCCGTGACCGGAGCCGATCCCACTTCTACTTCCCCATCCCCTGGGAGCATGAATGATTCTGCTGCCATTGCTGATCCTCTTCGTCGGAATCTTCATCATCGGACTCGTCCACGACTGGCGCTACGACGAACCACCCAGGACGGGCGACCCGGGCAGAACCAGACCGGACAGCACCACGACCACCTGACGAAATACCTCGACGCGAACGCGAACGGAACGATTATGTGCCCGGCCCGTCCACAGCCGGGCTCTCAGAACTCCTTGCGGGCGAGAATCCGAAAGGTGTTGGCACGGTGCCCACCACGGAGCACCGGCCGCAGCACAAAATCCGCAGCAGCCGCGACGGCCAGGAAGGGAGTCACCGCGACAAGCGCACCGCCACGCCGCAACCTCCGCCGGAGGCCGGGATCGACAGCATCGTCAAGTGGATCCCTCGATGCCTCCAGGCGCGCGAAGGACCATCATCGCGTGCCCTTCGGCCGGGATCACCCCTCGGCAGGCTAGATCATTGCGAGCAGGCGGTCAGCGGCGGCGGCGGCACCCCCGGCCGCGGCGAAGTCGTCGCGCAGTCGCCGCGCAGCTATGCGGAAGGACGGCTCGTCCAGCACCGAGATGATCGACTCCCGCAGCGCGGGCGCACTCACCCGGCCGAACCTGACCCGCAGGCCCGCACCGACGCGCACGACCTGCTCCCCGATGACGGGCTGGTCGTCCCGGACCGGCGCCACGACCAGCGGGACTCCGTGCGCCAATGCCTCGCATACCGTGTTGTTCCCGCCGTGTGACACCACCGCGGACAGGTGCGGCATGAGATCGACCTGCGGGACGTGGGGCAGGACGAGAATATGATCATCAGCGCCCTTGTCATGGGCACCGTCGTCCAGGTCACCACCAGCCTGGCCAGCACCAGCCTGGCCAACACCGTCCGGACCAGCGCCGGCCAGGCCACCGTCGGCCGCGGGAGCCGCGCCGCGTGGGCCGAGGATTCCGGGTGGCGCCACGACTATCGCCTGCAGCCGGTGCCCGAGCGGTTGGAGCGCGTCGGCCGCGACCTGCAGGAACCGGCTGCCGACCTCGCGGGTCACCGTCCCCAGCGAAACCAGCACATGCTCGCGGTCGGGATCCAACCAGTCCCAGGGGAAGGCCGCGGCGGGCCGCCGCCCGAGGGGCACACCGACGAAGCCGTAGTGGTCGGGAAAGCCTCCTGTGCGCAGCATCCGGGGCACCGAGCACACCAAGGTCAGCTGGTCGGAGAACCGCAGGTCACCAACGCGCGCTTCGTGTTCGGGCACACCCTGGGAACACTGGAAGCCACGCAACGTGTCAAGCACCCACTGCCCGACCCCGGGCAGGAGTTGGTACGGATCATCCAGTTCCGCGGACGTGGTGGCAAGGGTCACCCATGGCAGGGCGCGGCGGCGGGCCACGAGCGCGGCTCCGACCGCCTGCTGGTCCACGACCAGTACGTCCGGGGCGAACTGGTCGACCTTCGCCTCGACCTCGTCGACCATCGAGACAGCCAGCGGGATGAGGAAGTCCTTCCACAGGAACTTCAGGGATGCCGGGCCACGCAGTTTCCTGGATTTCTCCTCAACGGCAGCCTGGTCGGAGTCGCGGAGCGTCCCGGCAAGCGGCAGCAGGGTCAGACCGGGCGTCAGCAGCGGCCCGACCACGCCGGCGTGGCCCGCGACAGCGACCTCGTGACCGCGTTCGGCGAGTTCGCCGGCGATCCCGACCGCCGGGTTGACATGCCCGGTCAGTGGGGGGACGACGAACAGGAAGCGGCTCACGAGGATGCCCTGGTGCCGACATCCTTGTCCGGACGGTTGGGATCCTTGTCCGGACGGTTGGGATCCTTGTCCGGACGGTGGGGATTGCTGTCCGGACGGTTGAGGTCCGGCGGCGGAACCATCCGGGTCACCCAGTCGGGGGTGTCGAACTGCTGCCCCGCGGTGCGGGAGTAAGGCGGTACCGGGGTATCGGGCTGGAACAGCCACCATCTGGTGAGGATGCGCAGGTAGTCGGTGGCCTCCCGCAGCACCGCGTGGGTGTGGTGCTCCAGGATGATCAAGGTGCAGTCCGGGACGAGCCTGGCAAGCCCTTCGGCGTGGTCGGCGATGTCGGAGTTCGCCCCGTAGACCGCCAGTACGGGGATGTCGAGGCGGGCCAGCCGCTCGGGGGAGAAGGGCTCGGTGGCGAGCATGTCCTGGGCGATCGAGGTCTCACGCAGCAGTAACTGGGCGCTACGAGTGATCCGGCTGACGGCCCGCCCGGCGGACAGCGCCAGCCACCGCTCGACCTCGGCATCGCTGAGCCCGGCGGAGACCTGCGCCAGCGACCGGGCCATCTGCGCGCCGAGGCCCTCGACGAGGAAGGGCGGTTCGATCATCGTGAGGCTTGCCACGCATCCGGTGTGTTCCAGGGCGTAGGACAAGGCCATGGTCGCCCCGTAGCTGTTGCCCACAAGGTGGACGGGAGGCTCGACGCCGAGCGCGTCGAGCATCGCCGAAAGATCCGCCATGGAGTTCGCCATCGCGTAGCCATCGGGCGTCCGTTCGCTGCGGCCGTGGCCCCGCAGGTCGTAGCAGATCACGTCGGCGCCGGCGTGGGCGAGGCTGTTCCCGAGCGAGAAGTAGAAGCTGGACATGTTGTCCATGACCATGCCGTGCACCATGACGACAACCGGCGACTCGGGTTTCGGGCCGCCTTTGGGCGACAGCCGCTGAACGTGCAGGCGGATGCCGTTGGCGAGAATGTCGGCCACCGCTACGACCGGGGCGGTGTCAGGCAGTCGGCGATGAAGGAGACGACCTCGCCGACCCGCATGTTGATCACTTCGTCAACGCTCTTGTCGGCGAGGAAACCGACGAAATCGACCGTGTCGCCGTAACGGTGCCGCATCCGGTCGGCAAGGGTGACGAACTCGATGCTCTCCAGCTCCAGGTCGGTGTTGAACGACGTCGACAGGTCGATCTCAAGGTCGATTACGTACTCCTCGCCGATGACGTCGTGCAGCAGCGCCACAACCTCGCGCAGGATCCGCTCCTCGACCGCGGCCCGCTCGACGTCCCATGTCGCTACCTGGTCTATCCCGCCTATCTCACCGGATGTCACCCCGCCGGCTACGACAGCGTCGGATACCCCCGGATGGCTGGTCGTCGGGTACCCGGTTGCCAGGTACTCGGCCGTCATGCCCACACTCCTTCATTTTCACGCATTCTCACGCGCCGCCCGTTCGACCTCAGGTGAGGTCCACGCCACAACGTAACGATCAACGGCGTTGCCGTCGACGGCGTAACGATCAACAGGTGTGCTGCCGGCCGTGCGGCCGTCGGCCGGGTGACTGTCGGCCGGGTGGCTGTCGGCCGGGTGGCTGTCAACGTCGTACCCCGGTGCCTGCGCGCCTGCCCGTACCGCATCCCCATGGTCGTCCAGAGGATGCCCACGGTCGTCCAAGGGCACACCCAGCGCATTGATCGACTGGTGCGCGACCCGGCGGACGTGCAGTTGCGGACCGTCCACCCGCACCCGGAGATAACCCGGTGTGACCGCCTCGACGACGAACCGTTTCGGCTTGCCCACCAGGCCGGTGCCGTCGGCCTTGGCCGCGGCCTCCTTGGCGGTCCAGAACCTGGTGAACCACAGTGCCCGCTGATCGGCGTCGGCTCCGGCCAGGCCGGTGAGAAGGGCGCGCTCGGCACCGGTGAGCGTCATTGCCTCCACCCCCTCCGGACGTGGTGTCACCCGTTCGATATCGATACCCACATCACCATCGGGATGCACGACCGCCACCGCAAGGAACGCCGTGTGCGCCAAGGAGACCCGCGGGGGCAGCGCCGGCACACCGTCGCGGCCCGGCAACCTGTCGATCACCGGACGGCCGGACGCCTCATTGGACACGCCGACCTCGATGCCCCACACATCGGTGGCACCACCGTCCCACAACCAGTGGCGGACGGCGTCCTTCGCGGCGATCCGCCCGAGCAGCCACTCCCGCGCGGCCTTCGGATTCTTCGCCGCCAGGAAGGCCCGTTCGCCGGCGTCGAGATGGTAGCGCGCGACCAGCTCGCGGGAGGCTGTGTCCGCCCAGTGCTCCCGGGCGAACACCCAGCCGCCGCCGGCCCGTTCGGCGATGGCGTTGCGCGCCGGTCGCAGCAACATCGCCCACATCACCTCGTCCTGGGAGAAACGGCGGTCGGTCCAGCCCTCGATGCGCGCCCACACCGTGCCGTCCGCGGCGCGCACCTCCAGATCGGCGGTGACAGCCCTGTCCCGGACGTCACGCACCCACACCGTGCAGGTCAGCCGCTCCCCCACGGCCGGGTGCGGGCCGAAGAACCGCACGTTTCGCAGGGCCGAGGGCAGCAGGAGCCAGTCCGCGGCGAGGTAGTCCCTCGGCCAGTAGCCGAACAGCTGGCCCGCGGCGTCGAGCAGCGCGCCGGGCGCGGCCGTCACGACGAGCTCACCGTGGACGCCCTTGGGGGAAATCGGCCCGACTGTGACCAGCCCCTGATAACCGGGCCCGTGGAACAGCCGTCCGCTGCGGTAGACCGACTGCCCGTCCACCACCTCGTTGCGCGGCTCGGGCAGGGGTTCGTCCGACGGCGCCGGTCCCGCCGGAAAGGCGTCGGCGAGGATGACCGTGCCGTGCGCGTACCCGTCGATACTCACCCGTACCGCGTCCTGCCCGGCCGCGGCCGGCAGGATGGTCGCGGTGA
>NZ_CAAAFR010000041.1:0-19835 GCF_900634745.1 Protofrankia symbiont of Coriaria ruscifolia | reverse complement strand
CACCCGTACCGCGTCCTGCCCGGCCGCGGCCGGCAGGATGGTCGCGGTGACGGTCACCTCGACCGCCGGTTCGATCGCCAGCCAGCGAAGGGCCCGGACGTCGGTGACACCGACAACGACGCGATCGGGCACGACCGCCCGCGCCTGATCGATCATCAGTTCCAGCACGGCGGTCATCGGGACCACCGGAAACCTGTCGACGAGGTGCGGCCACCGTGGCGGCTGCCGGTAGAAGCAGTGATCGATGATGTACGGCATCGTCTCGATCGACAATGTGCGCCGAACATGCCGGACGTTTCGCCCGTCCGGCGGCACCGGCGAGCCGGCCGGCGGGACTGGTGGCCCAGCCGGCGCCCCGGCCGGCGGAGCCGGACGTCCACCGGGCCCGGTGGCAGGGCCAGTGGCAGGACGCGCAGGTGGAGCCTGTGCGGCGACCGGTGTGTGCGTCCCGGCGGTGGCAGGTGCGCTGGCCGCCCACTGCGCCAGGACGGCCGAGACCATCTCGTTGGTTTCGGTGACCAGCGCGTCGAACTCGGCGAGCACCGGATGACCGGCAACGTCGTGTCCGCCGGCTGGAGGGCCGAAGGCAGCGCGATCACGTTTTTCCTGCGATACCGGAGGCCCAAGTCCGCGGGTCGTTGTGGAAGGGAGCGGACGGGCGTGTGGGTGGGCAACCAGCGGGTCCGGGTCCGGGTCCGGAGCCGGGGCCGCCGGCATCAGCGACGCGGCCCGCTCCCCGAGACGGACCAGCGGGGCCCCCAGGTTGAGCAGCATCGGCCGGCCACGGTGTGCCGGCGGGGACTCCGGCTCGCCGACGGCGGCTTCCGCACTGTCGCGGGCGGCCGGCGGTGACAACGGTGACGGCAGCGACGGTGATGGCTGCTGCGGCCGGGAGACCGGGACCGGTGCCGCCGCAGGAGGGTCCGCGCACGGCAGCAGGTCCATACGAGGTGCGGCGCCTTCGGCCCAGAGCGCGGCCGCCACCCGCCGCAACTGGTCCAGGCCCGGACGTTTCGGGGTGTTCGTGACGACTGTCAGGTGCTCCCTGCCCGGCAGCGTGTCCTGGACGAAGCCGGCAATACTGCCCACCCCCACCTGGACGAAGACCCGCACGCCTTCGGCGTACAGCCGCTCGGTGAGCTGGCGGAACCGGACCGGCTCCAGTAGATGGCGCACCGTCAGCTCCCGGATCCCCTCGTGATCTTCAGGGTAGGGTGCGGCCGTCGTCGCCGACCACACCGGCACGCTCGGCGGGCGGATCGGGGTACTGGCCACGTCGGCTCGGACCTTCGCCAGGAACGGGGAGAGGAAGGGGGAGTGGAAACCGGAACGGAACGGCAGGATCCGGCCCAGCACGCCCCGGCCGCGCAGCCGTTGCAGGGCGGTCTCGACGCTGCGCTCCTCCCCGCAGATGATCGACTGGTGGGGGCAGTTGTCGTGTGAGACCACGACGTCCGGGAGCTCCGCGATGGTGGCGGCGGCCATGTCCGCACCGCATCCGAGTGCGCCGAAAGCCACCCCCGGCACCTCGAGGGAGTACGGTTCGAACGAGTTGATGAACCTGTCCACGTGCTCGTCGTCGATCAGCCCGGCAGAGATCATGGCATTCCACTCGCCGATGCTGTGACCCCCGACGAGGTCGGGGAGGATCTCCATCCGGCGCAGTGCCGTGTCGAGTATGCGTCCCACCTCGACGCTGGCGACCCCGTGTTCCCCGAGCACCCTCGTGTCTCCGGTGCCCGTGTTGCCACTACCCGTATCGCCACTGCCTGTTCCCGCGCCTGCGGCGGAGGGAGCGTTCGGTCGCGTCAGCGCGAAGTACGCGCTGACGTCGTCCACCCGTGGGTGGAAGTTGTCCTCCAGTCCGCAGAACAGGAACGCTGTCCGGCCCGGCTCGGCGGCGCCGCCGAGCAGCGGTGACCCGGTGAACCACAGGTCGTTGCGACCGCGCCAGGGCCGGCCGCGTTCGACGACCGTTCGGGCGAGCGCCAGCCGGCGCCGGTCCGGCGCGACGATCGCAAGCCGGTAGGGTCCGCCGTCTGGTGGGGCGGTGGCGTCGTCGCGCGCCAGCAGTTCCCGGTCGGGGACGGCGAGCGCGCGGGCGATCTCCGCCGGGCTCGCCCCGGCGAGCAGCAGCACCCGCTCGACGCCCGGTTCCGCGGACGGTTCCACAGACAGTTCCGCGGGCGGGACCGGGAATGCGATCGACGGGGCGTTCGACGGCTGCGGCGCCTCCTCGACGACCACATGCGCGTTGATCCCGCCGAAACCGAACGCGTTCACCCCGGCCCGGCGCGGCGAACCGTCGTCGACGTCCCAGGCGTCGGCTTCGAGTACCGGTCGCAACCGCGTGCCCGCAAACGCCGGATGCGGTTGCTCACAGTGCAGTGTCGGCGGCAGCGTGCGATGGTGCAACGCCAGTGCGGCCTTGATGAGCCCGGCGGCGCCCGCCGCGGGCATGGCATGCCCGATCATGGACTTGACGGAACCGACACCGATCGGCTGCGCACCCTCGGACATGCCGAAGATCCGCCGGAGGGTGGCCAGTTCAGCCGTGTCCCCGGCCGGGGCCGCGGTCCCGTGGGCTTCGACGAGACCGAGCGCGCCGGGTGCCTTCGGGTCCAGCCCCGCGTCGGCCCAGGCCCGCTCGACAGCCAGCATCTGCCCGTCGGACGCCGGCGCCAGCAACGTCGACGTCCGCCCGTCACTGGCCGAGCCGCAGCCGCGGATCACCGCGTATATCCGGTCACCGGCACGTTCGGCGTCGGCCAGCC
The DNA here is from genome assembly GCF_900634745.1 of Protofrankia symbiont of Coriaria ruscifolia. Taxonomy (NCBI): domain Bacteria; kingdom Bacillati; phylum Actinomycetota; class Actinomycetes; order Frankiales; family Frankiaceae; genus Protofrankia; species Protofrankia symbiont of Coriaria ruscifolia. The sequence goes on along the minus strand of NZ_CAAAFR010000041.1, from coordinate 17,061 downwards.
GCTTGAGGACGACCATGCCGACACCCTCACCGATGAGGATGCCGTCGGCCCGCCGGTCGAAGGGACGGATCCGCGAACTCGGCGACAGGGCCCGCAGCAGCGAGAAGACACTCCAGAACGTCACCTCCTGTACCAGATGGACACCGCCGACGATCATGGCGTCCGCCCGGCCGCCGGTGAGCTCGCGCACGGCCGTCTCGACCGCGATCAGGGACGACGCGCAGGCCGCGTCCAAGGTGTAGGCCGGGCCGTGCAGGTCGAGCCGGTTGGCGATCCGGGACGCGGCCAGGTTGGGCACCAGCCCGATCGCGGCCTCGGGACGGTGCGGACCGAGCGTTTCGGTGAACGCGGCATGCACCCTGGCCAGCTGCTCGGCCGTGAGCGTCGGGACGAGTTCGGACAGGCTGGTGACCAGTTGCGTGGAGACCTTGACCCGCTGGTCCAGCCGGGCCATCCCGGACCCGAAGTAGCCGCCGCGGCCCAGCACCACCCCGGTCCGATCGCGATCACCGAGTGCGTCCTCACCGCCGGCGTCCGCGATCGCCTCGGCCGCCACCCGCAAGGCCATGAGCTGGTCGGGTTCGGCCCAGTCCACGGCCAGGGGCACGATCCCGAACCGGGTCGGGTCGAAGGTCGCGAACTCCTCGACGAAACCGCCGCGCCGGCAGTGGATCCGGTCGCCGGCCGCCGTGGGACCGTCGCCGGAACCGGGCTCGGAGCCGGCGTGGAAGAACTCCGGGTCGAAGCGCTGCGGCGATACCTCCCGGATGGCGTCCACCCCGGTGACGATGTTGTTCCAGTAGGTGTCGAGGTCGCCCGCGCCGGGGAACACCGCCGCCATCCCGACGATCGCGATCCCTGAATCCGGGTTCAGGGATCTGTCAGGCCCGGGCATCGAACGCATCCGGCGAGCCGCACATGTAGACCACCTGCGGGTCGTCCACGTCGGCAGCGGCCAGCTCACGCAGGACCGCGGCGACCCCGGCGTCCGGATCGATCAGCCCGATGCCCCGCTGGGCGTAGGCACGTTCCAGCTCCGCGGAGACCATCCCCCCGCCGGTTCCCTCCCCTGCTCCCGCGCCCCTGCCTGCGGAATCGGACGATCCCCACGGGCCCCAGTCGAGCGACACGACACGGCCGCGAAAACGCCTCGCCCAGGCGTGGGCACAGGTGTCGAGCGCATCGTTGGCGGCGGAGTAGTCGACCTGGCCCCGGTTGCCGAACACCCCGGACACGCTGCCGAAGAGCACCAGGAAACCGAGGTCGGGCCGCAGCGCGCCGGCCAGCGTCCGGGCACCGTCGACCTTGGTCGAGAACACCCGCTCGAACGACTCCGGTGTCTTGTCCCGCAGCAGCTTGTCCTCGCAGACACCGGCACCGTGCACGACCCCGTCGATCCGGCCGCGCTCGGCGTAGATCGTCACGACAACCGCGCGCAGAGCGCCCGCGTCCCGTACGTCGACAGCGTGATAGCGGACGAAGGACGCGGTCTCGCTCAGGGCCGCGATGGTGGCCCGCACCTCCCGCTCGGCGAGCAGCCGCGCGACGCGGGCCTCGATCTCGGCGGGCCGGCGCAGGCCGGCGGCGATCAGGGCGCTGCGCAGCGCCGGCGTGTCCACCGCGGTGGCCGTCGCCGGGTCCTCGGCGGCAACCGGCAACGGTGTCCGGCCGACCAGCTCGATCCCGCAACCGGTGGCGCGGGCAAGCCCGAGGGCGACCCTGGCGGTGATACCGCGCGCTCCACCGGTGAGCAGGACGACGCAGTCCCGGCCGAGCTCTCCCAATGCCCCGGAGACCGGGGCCTCCCGGACCTGCCAGAGCGGCTTCCGGACCTCCCGGAGCGACTTCGCCGATCCGCCAGGAACCCCGGATCCGGTAGGAACCCCGAGCGCGAGAGAAACATCATCGCGCCGCCTTCGGCCCTCCAATGATCCAGAAGCCTGGGCCGCCGGGCTCGCGCCGGCCCGGGGGAGCTCGGCCGGCACCACCCGCAGGGCCGACCGGACGCCGTGGCGGTAACCGGTCACAGGCGGGGCATCCGGCGTGAGGAACTCCGTGAGCAGGTATTCGGCGAGCCGGGTCGGCGCCTCCTTCGGATCGAGGTCCACCGCGCGGATCACCACGTCCGGCGCCTCCCGGGCAAGCGTGCGCGCAAGACCGGCCATCCCGATGCTCGGACCAGGATCATCGCCTGCCACGCGGCCGAAACTGCCCCCGCTGCCGGTCGCGATGACCAGACGCCGGGTACCACCGGAGACCGCGGCCTTGATCGGACCAAACGCGGCAGGCAGGACCGGTGGCGCGTCCCGGTCCACGGGCGACACCCACCAGACGCCGTCCGCTGCGACACCGCTGGCAAGCTGATCGGCGAGAGCGTCGTCGTCCACGGAGAACATCCGTACGAACGCGCCCTGCTGCTCCAGCAGGGTCGTCAGTGCCAGACCGATACCCAGACCGCCTTCGACCACGGCGAACCGGCTTCCGGTCAACGGTCCCGGCCCGGCGTGGGTTCCAGGCCCGGCGTGGGTGAGCAGGTCGGGGAGCGTACCCGGCGACGGCAGCGGGACGACCTCGACGACGAACCGTCGAAACGGACTCGCCGGATCCGCCGGCCCGGTATCGGCGTCCGTGGCGGTTACAGGATCCGCGACGGTTACAGGGTCCGTGTCCGTTGCGGGATCCGCGTCCGGACGGGTGACGATCCAGTCGACGATCCCGCGGATGGTCCTGACGGTCGCGAGTTCCTCGACAACCTCGTCGGCCAGGCCGCCGCCCTCGGCAAAGCCGGCCCCCCGCTCTCCGGCGGCGCCCAGACCGATCCGCTCCGCCAGCGCTCCCAGGATCTCCGTCCGCTTGATCGAATCGATGCCCAGATCGGCCTCGAGATCCAGGTCCGCTTCCAGCATCTCGGCCGGATAACCCGTCGCGGACACGATCACCTCCACCACCGCGCCCAGCAGCACGTCCGGATCCCGGGATACCGACCGCGGCGACGCCGCCGCCGCGACCCGGGCGTCATCGTGACCGGCGGTCCAGCCAGGTGACCGGAGCTGGTCGGCCGTGGCCGGCAGGAGGGCATGATCAGCCGTGGCGGACGGCGGTGCATGGTCGTCGACTGTGGCCGACAACAGGGCTTGGTCGACCAGGGCCGGTGGCGAGGCGTGACCGAACGTGCTCGGCGGCAGGGATGCCGGGGAGACCATCGGGGCCGCGGGATCGACCGGGGACACAGCCGACGCCCGGTCCGGGACGCCCAGGTAGTTCAGGACGACGTCGCGTTGCGCGGCGACCAGCTCGCGGGTCGCCCGCAGGAACTCGATCACAGTGGCATCGGCGGTCCCCGCGGGGGGTGGGACGACCGCCGTTCCTCCTCCCGCCACCACGGTCTGCACGGGCTGCGCCGGCGGTTCGGGAGCCGGCAGGCGGGTCAGTTCGTCCGCGGGCACCAGCCCGCCGGGCAGGTGACGACCGTCGGACGTCCGCACCAGATGGCCGTCGACGAGCCAGCCGGGTCGGCGCGGGCAGTTCACGGCCGAGACCACCTGTGCGTCACGCCCGGCGAACAGCGGTGCGGTGTCCACGGTGACGCCGGCTGCCGCCAGCTCCGCCAGCGCGAGCAGGAGCCGGCGGAGCCCATGGTCACCGGGGACGTCCGTGGCGACGGCCGTATGCGGCCGACCGCGCAGGATCCTGCTGGTGAGCCCGGTGAGGACCCGGCCCGGCCCGACCTCCACGAAGATCCGTACTCCGGCCGCGTACATCGCCTCGATCTGTTCGACGAACCGGACGGGCTGGGCGACCTGGCCGGCGAGGGTCTGCCGCACCGCGTCGGCGGTGTCCGGATACGGCTGCGCGGTCATGTTCGACCAGACCGGGACCGACGGCGGCGTAACGGTGACCTTCTCCAGGTCGGCGGCGAACATCCCGGCCGCGGCCGCGACCACCGGGCTGTGGAACGCGCATGCCACGGGGATCCGCCTGATGGTGAGGCCTTCGGCCGCCAGGAGCTGCGCCGCGACGTCCACCGCGGGAGTCGAACCGGAGATCACGGTCTGTTCCGGTGCGTTGTGATTGGCGATCACGACATCGGTCAGGTCCGCCGAGCCCACGCCCAGCGCTTCTCGAACCCGCTGCGCCGGGGCCGCAACCGCCGCCATCGTCCCGGGGTCGGCGGTTGCGGAGAAAGCGCTGGCGGCATCGAGGATGGCGACCGCTCTCGCCTCGCTCAGCGGCAGCAGATCGGCGGCGTCGACGGCTCCGGCCGCGCACAGGGCGACCAGTTCACCGTAGCTGTGGCCGCCGAGATGGTCGGGACGCACGCCGAGGCCGGTGAGGATCTCGTTCATGGCGAGACCGGCGATCCCGAGGGTCGGCTGTGCCGTCCGGGTATCGGTGATCGCCGCCTGCTGGGCGTCGGTGTCCCCACGGCTGAACGCGGCCGGCGGGAACATCGCCTTCACCCACTTCTCACCGCGTTCGAGCAGGTGCCGCAGGCGCGGGAAGGCCACGAACAGCTCCGCCAGCATCCCGGGCCGCTGGCTGCCCTGGCCCGGGAACAGGAAGGCGACCTTTCCTTCCACGGCTCCTTCCGCGACGCGGCCTACCTCGGCACGGCCGCCTCCGTCTGCGACGAAGATCCCGGCCTTCGCGTCGTGGGTGAACGCGCGTGCCCGCTTCACCAGGTCGGCAAGCTCGTCCAGGTTGGTCGCGACGAACGCCACCTGGACGGGCCCGCCGCGCTTGGCCGCCACTGTCGCGGCCAGGTCACGCAGCTTCCAGGGACGCCCGGCGCCGTCGTTGACCCGGATCAGCTCGGCGAGCCTGTCCAGGGTGCGGCAGGCGGCCGCCTGGTCGGTGCCACGGACGACGAACAGTTCCGCGGGCCAGGCGTCCAACCCGTGGGCGGGTTCGGGAGCACCGTCATAGGCGGACAGCACCACGTGGAAGTTGGTCCCGCCGAACCCGAACGCGGACACCCCGGCATGCCGCCGCGACGCCGGTGCCGCCCACGGCCGGGCGCTGGTGTCGAAGAAGAACGGGCTGATCTCGGCGTCCCAGGACGGGTTCGGCTGGGTGATGTTGAGGGTCGGGGGGCGCACACCGACCTCCAGCGCCTTCACGGCCTTGATCAGACCGGCCAGCCCGGCGGCACACTTGGTGTGTCCTATCTGAGACTTCACCGAGCCGACGGCGCAACTTTCCTGTAGCGCACCGTGACCGGTGAAAACCTCGGTGAGGCTGGAAAGCTCCGTGCTGTCGCCGACGACCGTGCCGGTCGCGTGCGCCTCGATCAGACCGATGTCGGCCGGGGAGATCCCGGCACGCGCGTACGCCCGCTCCATCGCCAGCACCTGCCCGGCCTTGCGCGGGGCGGTCATGCCCAGCGCCCGTCCGTCGCTCGACCCGGCCACAGCCTTGATCACCGCATGGATGCGGTCGCCGTCGCGTTCGGCGTCGGCAAGTCGCTTGAGAACGACAACGGCCACCCCCTCCCCCAGGCAGATGCCGTCGGCGGCCGAGTCGAAGCTGCGGGACCGGCCGGTTGGCGACAGGGCGTGGACGGAGGCGAACAGCAGGAAGTCGTGGATGCTGTTGTGGGTGTCCACACCCCCGCAGAGCACGAGGTCCGAGGTGCCGCCGACCAACTCCTTGCATGCGGTGTCCAGCGCCGCCAGCGAGGACGCGCACGCCGCGTCGACCGTGTAGTTGACGCCACCGAGATCGAGACGGTTGGCGATGCGGCCGGCGATGACGTTCGCGAGCAGACCGGGGAACGAATCCTCGCCCAGTGTGGGCAGGCGTTCGTCGAGGGCGGGTGGGATCGTCCCGAAGAAGGCCGGGTAGCTCGAACGGAAGCCGTAGCCGGAGGCGAGATCCGCACCGGACTCGGCACCGAAAACCACCGACGTGCGCAACCGGTCGAACGGCCGGTCGTCGTAGCCGGCGTCGCGCAGGGCACGCGCGGTCACCTCAAGGGCCAGCAGCTGCCCGGGTTCTATGCTGCTCAACGACTTCGGCGGGATGCCGAAGCGCAACGCGTCGAACGGGACCGGGGAGAGAAACCCGCCCCACTTGGACGGCACCCGCCGCCCGATCTGCCCGGGACCCGCGCCGGAGACGTAATACAGGTCGGGATCCCAGCGGCTGCGGGGCACCTCGGTGACGGCGTCCACGCCTCCGACCACGTTGGCCCAGTACTCGCCCGTGTCGGCGGCACCCGGGAACACGCAGGCCATGCCGATGACGGCCACGTCCAACGGCCGGGCCTGCTCGCGGACGCGGTTGCGCTCGCGTGTCATGGCGCCCGGCCGGGTCGGGTGGGCCGCGGCGTCGGTGTCGATGCCGAGGGCAGCGGCCCGGGCTGCCAGTGCCCGGGTCGCACCCTCGCTCACCTGGGCGTGCAGGGCGTCCACCGTGGTCGGTTCCGACCGCAGCGCCGCCACCTGGCCGATCATGAACATGCCGTCGTTGCGCTGGGTGTCCTCGTCGACGGTCACCAGCCGACCACGGTCGCGGCGCAGACCCTTGCTCGCGATCCGCAGCCGGCCGAGGTTGAGCCGTTCCAGCTCCTCCCACACCTGCGCTGGAGCAAGCCCCCGGGCGAGCAGTTCGGCCCTGCGTTCGGCGAAAGTGCCGACAAAGGGCGACCGGGCGGCGCGGGTCGCGTGTCCCGGCGAGGTTTCCAACAGGACGGTGTCGTCGCAGTCCACCGCCACCTGCTGAAAACCGGGCAGGATCGCGCGGGAGGTGACCGCCTCGGCGGTGAACAGGTACGCGGTGCCCATGAGCACCCCGATGCGGGCACCGCGTTCGGCCAGGGGCGCCGCGGCCGCCGCGACCATCACCGCGGACTGTTCGTCGTGCACACCTCCGGCGAACAACACGTGCAGACCCTCGAAGAACACCGTGGCCGCGGACCGACCGCTGGCGACGGACACCTGTTCGCCATACGCCAGCAGCCCGGCGATCTGGGCCTCCCACAGCGGGAAGCTGGCACGCGGGCCGACATGGCCACCGCACTCACGTCCCTCGAAGACGAACTTGCGGGCACCGGCGGCGAGGAACCGGCCGAGCAGACCCGGCGAGGGCACGTGCAGGAAGGTGTCGATGCCGGCGGCCTCCAGGGACGCCGACTGGGACGGGCGGCCGCCGGCGATCAGCGCGCAGGGCGGGCGGACCTCGCCGATGGCCTCGATCTGAGCCGAACGGATCTCCGGCGGGGCGAAGCCGAGGATCCCGACGCCCCATGGGGCATCCCCGAGCAGGGCCCGCGTCTGTTCCAGCAGGGTACGGACCTCGCCGCCGCTCATCAGGGCCAGCGCGAGAAACGGCAGGCCACCGGCGTCGGCCACCGCCTTGGCGAACTCGGCCCGGTCGCTGACCCGCGTCATGGGTCCCTGCGCGACCGGGAAACGCAGACCCCGGTCGGCGGCAAAGGACGCGCCCGGGGCAAGCGGGGCAAGCCGGACCGCGGCCGCAAGCTGGCCCTCGACAGCGTCCCGGATCGCCGTGACGACGCCGCTGGCGGTGATGTGGCGGTCGGCCAAAGGCGCCGCGAAGGCGCCGTCCTGACCGACCGGCAGAAACTGTTCACGCAGGTCACGGGCACCGAGACGGTGTGCGACAGCATCCTCGTCCAGCTGCTGGCCGTCGAGCTGGGCGACTGGCAGATCGGGCCGGACATACACGCGATGCCCGGCGAGGACCGTGGTCTCGCTGCCGTCCATGCCCCGGATGGCGGCAGCGACCTCGGTCGGCAGCTCCATCTCCCGGACAAGTGCGAGCTGGACGTCCAGCACGACGCCGACCGCCCCCGCGGCAACAGCGGCCGCGGCGGTGTGTGGCCCCACTCCACCGGCGGCCCACACCGGCCGGTCCAGGTCACCGGCTGCGAGCAGATGCTGGAGCAGGGTGAACGTAGTCAGGGTGCCGACCCGGCCGCCGGACTCGCTTCCCCGGGCGATCAGACCGTCGGCACCGGCCGCGACCGCCGCCCGGGCCTGGGCAACCGAGGTGACCTCGACGAGGACGCGCCGGCGCCCGGTCGCGGCTGCGGTCTCGACATCCCAGCCCTCGTGGGCCGGCCCGGCATCCCCGACCGGCTCCGCCTCACCGACCGGCTCCGCCTCACCGACCGGTACGGTCTCTCCCGCCGGTACGGCCTGCCCGACCGGGGCAGGCGGCCCGGCCGCGAGGATGACGGTGTCCACCTCTGGCGGCAGTTCCCACGGCCTGATGGCGCAGCCGGTGGGCACCCGCACCCCGAACGCGCCTCGAGACCAGCGAGCCGCGTCCGCGAGCGCAACGCGCGCAACGGCGGCGTCACGTCCCAGGTCGAGAACACCGAGCCCGCCGGCTCGGGCCACAGCGGCAACCAGCCTCGCATCAGGCTCGGTGAAGGGAGTGATGGCAACGACGAGGTCCCGCAATGATCCGGGGACCTGGGCCTCCGGCGCCGCGAAAGAAACATCATCGCAGCGCCTCCGACCCTCCAGCGACCCGGGGACCTGGGCCTGCGGGCCGCGGTGCTTACTGGTGCTCATGGGTGGTCCCTCCTGACCCTGCACCGCCGCGTCAGCGCGTCGGCAGCGCTGCGGGCCGGGACGCTCCGGGCGGCCAGCTGTCTTCTTCCAGGCCTCCAAGCGCGCGACCACAACCACGATCGCACGCTCTTCGGCCAACCAGTTCCTCCAGACCTCCGGGCGGGCGACCACAACCACGATCGCGCTGCTTCCGGCCCCCTGACGACCGCGGGAGCCGGAGCGCACACAACGACACAACGCCGACACGTGATATTCACAATAATGTCGCAAAAAGAGGAAAAAAACCACAAAACTCATAACGGACCTCTGGTCGAACACGACAGGTTTCAAGGTCGACATCATTTCCCAGCAGATCATTGGCCGGTGGTCCGCAACGAACACCAACGGCGATCGACACCGGTTTACCGAGATCGGCAATTGCGGGTGCCGAGCCAGCTCCTTTCTCGGGCCAGCACGCCGTAGGCGCGGGCACCGTGCCACCGGATGCGTATCCGAAATTTTAGCTCCACGGGAAAACCGTTCAGCGGGACCCACCGTCCGGGCGCCACGGAGGAAACCGAGAGCGGACACAGCGCAGCTATCCATACACGGAAAGGAAGGTACACTGACCGCTTTGAGGACGCCTGGACGCCCGCGGCCCGATGCCGTTAACGAACCTTTGACAAAGGTGTTCGTACGACACTCCTGCAGCCGGTCGTCCCCGGTACGGATCGTCCTGCCATACCCGCCCGGCCCGGCCGGATGAGGATGTGAGTGAGCGCACCTGACAACCGACACACCGACGCCCGAGGCAGCCGAACCGCATGTTGCGCGCATGAGCGGGGCACCACCGGCCACGTTCATCCGAACAATCCCTGGCTCAGACCGGGGTGTGCAGGTCACGGCTCTCGACGACCGCCCCGTCCGACACCACCAACTGGTCGAAGGAGCCCTCGGCCTCGGCGATCCAGAACGCTCCACCGAGCGTTATCGGGTCCAGGTCGTGCCGTTGGGAAGCCCGGAACCGGCGGCGGCGCACCAGTACGACCCGCAGGGGTCCACGTCCGCCGAGCAGCGATCCCCACACGACGGTGAAGAGCACCGGCGGATGCCGCCCGTCCACCGACGTGGTGCCTTCCCGCCAGCCGAGAATCGGTGTCCGGTCAAGCGGCTGGTCAAGGCGCGTGGTGGAATCGTCGGCAGACCTCAGCCGCCAGTGCAGAAGACCCACCGGCGAGCTCACCAGTTCGACTTCCACACCGGAAAGCGGCAGTTTCATCCGGTCATGCACCTGGTCCATCGCGTCACCCCCGGGCCGCGTACCCCGGACCGGTCGAGGCCGCCGGTCCCACGCCGCAGACGACATCGCTCACCCTGCCATCGGATGCCGTCGCCCAGCGCCGCGAGGACAAAGATCCGTCAGTGACCACGCGTAGCGCATCCTCCGCATGGGGTGAGAGGAAGGTGGATTGGACCATATCGGCCCATAGCATGATCGGCTCATAGCATGTGGTACAGCGTGCGGCGACAGTGAAGCCGTCACCGATACGGCGGCGGCACCAACCGTACGTTATTGACGACCAACCCCACGTTCTTGACGGGCCGGAAACGTGCGGATAACCACGGTGGCCAGCGTGTTCTGCTCGGGTACGGCCGGAACTTCTCGCCGTCGCAGGTAATCGTGCTCGTGCGTATCGCCGGTCGGCGCAGCCGGTCCGGTGCGGTCCGCAATGCCTCAGTCCCGGGCCATCAGGGGATCACAACAGGTGGAATGCGCGGGCGCGGTGCACGGCGTCCCGGCGGCGGGCCACGTCGAGCTTCCGGTAGATGCTCTTGAGATGGGTCTTCACGGTGTTCACCGAGACGAACATCTCGCTGGCGATCTCCGCTGTGGTGAGCATGGTCGGCAGATAACTCAGGACCGTCTGCTCCCGACCGCTCAGCGGCTCGACAGCGGCCGTCAGTGACTCCGGTGGCCCCGCCGCGTATCCAGGCTGGGGAGAGCCCGCCGGTGCGGTCCCAGCCGAACTGGCCGAACTGGCCGAACTGGCCGGGCCGGCTGGGGCACGCTGCGGGACCAGCGCGTCCGGCTGGGAGGCGCCACCGGGAACCGCCGGTGGAATCCCGCGAACTGTCGTGGCCTGCCCGTCCGCTGGCCGCGTACGGGGGGGACCCACGCTCGGAGTGCTTCCGGTGGGGCGCACCACGGGCCTCCCGGTGGGGCCTGCGATCACCGGGTACGCAGGTGGCCGTGGGCGCGCCACCGCCGTCTGCGCCGCAGGTGGCCGTGGCGCAGACGGCTGCGATCCCGACGATCCGGTCGCAGGCACCGCCGTGGACTCGGCGGCTCCCGCCCGGGCGCGGCGCAGCAACCGGTCCACCAACACGGGGTGGGCGGCCCGCAGTCCGGGATGCGCCCGCAGCAGTTTCGTGATCACGTCCCCCGCGTCCACGAACGGGCGCAGTGAGCCTTCGTCCTCGGCCAGCGCCAACGCACGGGCCAAAGACGCGGTCGCCCGCGCCACGTCCCCGACCCGGTCGGCCACCACCGCGTCCAGCACGCAGGCGGCGGTGAGGCTGCCGATTCCGAATCCGGCGTCGGCCCGCAACAGCGGAGCGAGCATCGCCGTGGCCGCGGGCGTGTCCGCCCGGGCAAGGTAGATGCGCACCAGGGTGAGCACCTCGGCCGGGTCGGGACGGTGTTCGGCGGTCCCACGCCGCAGCAAGGTCAATGCCGCGTCCGGGTTACCCGCCGCAACAAGAAGATCGCCTTCGGTCGACAGCCGCGCGCGCAGACAGATATCGGGCAGCCCGACCGGACGATGGGCGGCCAGCAGGCGCCGGGCGGCCCGAACGTCTCCCGCACGCGCAAGGATGGCCGCGTTGAGCAGGGCGAGAAGCTCGGCGGTCACCGGCTGTGGCCACTTCTCGCAATATCTTTCCGTCTCCTGGGCGTGGCGTCGGGCGGTGGCAAACTCGTCGATCTGGTAGGCGACGACGGCCATCGCAAGGTGAGCGTCGGCGAGCCCGGTGACCGCACCCGGCCGGAACCGGTCACCGCCGGTGCCGACCGACCGGCTCCGGCCGGCGTCCACCGCTTCACCGGCCCATGCCCGGGCATGGCGCAACCGTCCACGCCAGGCATGGAGCAGCGCAAGGCCACCCAGGCAGGACAGCTCCACGTCGTCCATGCCGGCCTCACGGGCCAGGCGCAACGCCGTTCGCAGGGTCTCGGACGCGCTGTCCAAACGACCCCGCCACAGCTCGGCACGCCCCCGGGTGGCAAGAGCGACGGCCCGCACGGCGGGCAAGCTCCTCCACTCGCCAGGATCACGGCACTCGGTCGTCTCGTGCGGACGCTGACCGGCACGCAACAGCCTGCGGGCGTAGTTGAGCATCCCGTCGGTGTCCGCCTGAAGCTCGGCGCGCCGCACCTCCAGGCAGTCCAGGGCGGTCGCCACCAGACGCCTGCGATTCGCCGGCAGGTTGGCCACCCCGGCCCGCGCGTCTTCCAGGCAGCCGACCGCAGCCTCGGCGTCACCGGCCCGGACGCAGCGAGCCGCCGCAACGAGCGCGCACTCGGCCGACTGGTCAGCCGATCCGCCGGGGAAGGAGTCCACGAGCGCACCCACCTGATCGGCGTCCGCGCCCGGGCCGCCCGGCCCTGTGATCACACCGAGACCGCTCTCGACGAGCAGGCAGGCGGCATAACGCCAGTCTCCGGCGCGGCAGGCGTGCCGCACGGCGGCGGACAGGTCCCCGTAGTCGGCGAACCACATGGCGGCGCGCAGGTGCAGTTCAGGTTCGTCCTCTCGGGCCTCTCGCACGAGATCGGCGTGCAGGGTCTCGGCAAGGAGCCGGTGGAAGCGGTACCAGGTGTCATCACCGTCGACACCGATCACGAACGAGTTGGTCCGGGCCAGGTCCGCCAGCAGCATCCGCCCGTCCATGACCGGGGTGTCCCGCCCGTCCGCGGCGGATCCGGCGACCGGGGTGAGCGCCGCGGCCGTCCCGCCGGGTTCGGCGGCGACGACGTCGAGCAGTGGCCCGGTCAGCCGGTCGAGCACGCTCGCGCGCAGCAGCAGGCGGCGGACCGCCCACGGCTGGCGCCCGAGGACCTCCGCACTGAGATACTCGGCGACTTCGCGGCCGGCGCGGCCGGGATACCCGGCATCCCCACCGGCCAGAGGCGCGCGGTCCCCATCGGTGAGGGGCGCGCGCGCGGCCCACAGCCGCAGGCCCGCGGCCCAGCCTTCGGTCCGCTCCAGCAACTGGTCACGACCGGAGTCGGACAGATCGACGCCATGGGCGTGCAACAGCGCGGACGTCTCCTGGGCGATGAAGGCGAGGTCGGCGGGGCCGATCTCGATCAACCGGCCGTCGAGGCGCAGCCGGTGCAACGCGAGGATCGGATAACGCGAGCAGAGCACGAGCCGCAACGTCGGCCCGGTACAAGCCGCCAGCAGCTCGAGCCCGGCGACCACGACCGGATCCGTGATCAGATGCACATCATCAATGATCAGTACAACTGGTGCGGACAACTCGGTGAGGGCGTTGGCCAGCTCCCGCCAGAACCATCCGGACCCGCCGGACCCGCCATCGCCGATGAGCGGCAGCGCACCGCCGACCGGGCCGCTGCCGGTCGATCCGCTGCCGGTCGGGCCGCTGGCAAGCAGACTGCTGACAGCCGGTCTGGAATGAGCTGTGCCGGCTCCCGCCGAGATGGCACCACAGCGCTCCAGCGAGCACAACAGGTGGAACCACAGCTCGGCGGTTGCCTCGCCGTCCACCGACAGCCATGCGATCGGTCCCGGCCAGCGGGCGGCGGCAGCCCAGGACGCGGCAAGGACGGTCTTGCCGGACCCCGCCGGCCCATTGATCACCGTGACTCCACCACGAACACCTCGGTCGATGGTCTCCCAGAGGCGGATTCGCGGGATGTGGATGGCGGGCAGCGGTGGCGCGTTCGTTCGCGAGACAACAAGGGGCACTCTTGCGCCGGATTCATCCGGGTAAAAAGTAACGGCCGCGGACGACTTACCGTCAACCATGTCACAACCCCCCACCGACCAGGCGCGCAACGTAGTGGTATCGCGACAAGCGGTTATGGGCAAGACGAGAGCGATGACCAAACAACCACGAACCCCCAGGAAAGGGATCAGTCGCGGCCGGGTTGCGACGTGCCCTACGGCGTCGTACTCCTGAAGGTATGAAGATCGAAAACGTCGAGTGAGCTCCGGAGGCTACCAGCGCCCTCCGGTACCAACTCCCACCGCCGGCGACCGAGGCCGGATTCCCCGGAGCCTCCGAGCGACCCGGGGACCTTAAGCTCCCCGGACCTCCCGGATCGGTTCCCGGACCTCCCGGATCAGCTTCCGGACCCCGCGCACGAAACAATCATGCTCGCGCGGCCTTCGGCCGACCGGGTTCCTCGGGGCCGCCGAGCGCGCGAAAAACCATGGCCGCGCGCTCTTCGGCCCACTGGGCTCCTCGGGGCCGCCGAGCGCGCGAAAAACCATGGCCGCGCGCTCTTCGGCCCGTTAGGCGGCGCAGTCCGAGCAGACCGCGCGATGAGCGTCCGCGAGCTGACTGCGGTGGTGGACGAGGAAGCAGCTCGTACAGGTGAACTCGTCAGCCTGTCTCGGCAGCACCCGCAGGGACAGCTCCTCGTCACGCACCTCGGCGTCCGGAAGATCCAGTTCGGCCTCGAGAGCATCAACATCGTCTCCGAGATCGGCGGCAGCCCCGGCACGCTGTGCCTTCAGCGTCTCCAGGCTCTGCTCCTGGAGTTCGTCGTCCTCGACGTCAGCGCCCCGCCGGGCGTCGAAGTCACGAGCCATTGAGTCTCCTTCCTTACAGTTCCAATCGTTCCTTACGGTTTTGATCAGCCGTGTGCGCAGGACGCGACGCACGACCGCATGTCGGTACCCGTTCAGACCCATACCCGAACAGGATCGAGCGGCTACAATACGCAACGACTCTGGCGCGGGCACAGCCGACGACGTTTGTCCGCATCCACGCGTGGTCGACACAGGACAACGGATCTCCCCCGACCGACGCGTACAATACGGTCCCGCGCGGCAACAGGCCAGACATCACGTGTTCGCCTCGGTGTCAGACCCGACACATCTGTCTTCCCGCGGCATTCCAGCACCCCGCGGCAGCATTCGAGCAGATGGGTCGATAACGCCGGCACGGTCGGATCCGGGCAACCCGGGAACCCAGGCCTGGCGGACGTCCCGGATCGCCTCTGTCGATCTTCGCCGATCCGGTGCGGAACCCGGGGCGAGAAGAACCATGATCGCGCATCCTTTGACCGGACCAAGCGATCGTGCGGCCCAGGCCAGGCCATATGATCATTAAGCTACCGGGTCGGGGCGGTTCGTACCGGAATCGCCGCGCAGTGCCCGAGCTCGCCCACGGACCCGGGCCGCCGATCGGACGCCCCCGTCCTCGGCCGTTGCCGAACAGGCAGGCCCCTGTTGCCGAACAGGCAGGCCCCTACAGATACAGGCCGGTCAAACCGTCATCGAGACGTTCGGCAGCCACCGCGTGCACATCCCGCTCACGCAGGAGCACGTAGGTCGTGCCGTGCAGCTCGACCTCGGCTCGTTCCTCCGGATCGTAGAGCACCCGGTCGCTCACCTGTATGGTACGCACGGCCGTACCGACCGCGACCACATCCGCCCAGGACAGGCGCTTACCCATCTGCGCTGTGGCAGGAATGACGATCCCGGCCTTCGAACGCCGGTCGGCCGAGTCCTCACGAGGGGCGACAAGAACACGATCATGAAGAAGTCTGATCGGCAACGATCCGGCACGCATGTCCACACCAGCCATGCCGCCAACGCCAGCCATACCGTTGACACCGCCGGAAGCAACACTCACACGCCGGACACTACCCGCCTGTGCAACATCGTCCTACAACGGCAGACGCCACAGCTGTCCATACCAGCTCACCAACACCCCACGACAACCGGCGGACCGCGGATTCCCGGTACAAACGCACAAACCTCCCCGGATGGGGAATGCACCCCCAACGGGGTATAAGCTGCCGCCCATCGCCGGCCTCACACTGTTGCCAGGTCGGTGAGCCGGCGCCGGGCCGCAGCCGGGCCCCTCACATCGCCCGGCTGCTCCGGTACCGAAGGCAACGGTGGGTCGGCACGCTGGAACCGTGAGATGAGGCGCGACGATGGCTTTGCGAATCAGTGTGGACCTTGACGGCCTACGCTGGGCTGATCTTTTCCGGTTCGTCGATCTAGCCCGCAACGGCGGCATCGGGCCGGAGGACCAGGTAGACGTGATCACATACGGCAGTGACCCGCTGTCGGTCAGCCTGTCGGCACGGATCTACCCGCCGGCGGACATCTTCGGGCCGGGCGAAGCCGAACTGGGCGGCGAATCGGCGGGCCGCTCAGGCGTGCCGGCCGTCGCCGCACCACCGTCACCCAACGGTTCGTCATTCGGGTACGACTCGCCTGCCGACGAGCGCGGATCGGGCGGCAACGGCACCCACTACCCGGCGTTCGAAGCCGCCGGGGAACGTCTCGGCCAGGGCAGCGCCCCGAACCTGCCCTCGTTCTCGGGCGGGTACGACGGGCAGGGCGAACGCGGCGCCGCACCGACCGCGGTCGCTACCCACTACCCGGCCTTCGACGGTCAGGGGGAACGCCTCGGCCCCGGCGGGGCGGGCGGGCAGTTCGCCGGGTTCGAACCGGTCTTCGACCGGCAGGGCGGCCTCAAGGAACCGGGCGGTAACGGTCCGGGCGTTCCGGGCCAGGTCGACAGTCCGTACATCGAGGAGTTCGCCCGTCTCCAAGAGGGCCTGATGCGCCAGGTCCGCCGTCCGGACGAGGTCCGTCCCGAACGGGGATGAACACCACGACGGTCAACCGTGTAACACTGTGCGACCAGCTGTTATGCGACCGGCAGCTATGTGACGACGCTGTCGCCGGGCTACGGTCACCCAGCCGTCAATAACAAAAACAGTATAGATAGCTACAAAAAGTAGCATGACGGCCAGACCGACCGGTCAAGGACGGTACCGGTAACACTTCCCACGAAGCGATGGTGCATGCTGCCTTCGATGGAGGATCAGCGGACGGACGAGGTCGAGCGCTACTGCAACCAGTTGCGCTCGGAACTTCACATGATTTCAAACGGCCCCGTCCTGGCCGGTCCGAAGATGATCGAACACATCGGATCCCTGCTCACGCTCCTCGGCCTCCACCAGCCGAACGAGTTCGACCTGTGTGTGAGCTGTGACCGGCTCTGGCCGTGTCCGACGGTCGTGGTCGTCACCGGCACGCCACAGGCAGACAACAGAATGCCGGCTTCAGACCTGGGCGGCAAGCAGCCGCATGCGCAAGCAGCCGCGGACATCACCCCGGCATCGGCGACGATGGCAAGGCCTGCCCTGGCCGCCGCACCCGTAACCGTCGCCGCGCGCACGGCCCCGTCCGCGCCGGTTCCCACCGCGGCGCGGACCGCCGTAGAAACCGGCGACGCCCCCGCGGCCCCTGCGCCCCCGCCTCTC